>JBEGNB010000065.1:0-4899 GCA_041182785.1 Bacteroidota bacterium | reverse complement strand
CTTATGTATACAGTCACGGGATTACCTGGCAGTGCGGATTCAGCGAAATTTCAATTAAACATTGGAGGACAGTCGTGTGAGGTGCATATCCCCGTAATCGGAGGTATTTCTGAACTTGAGTGTAATAATTCTGTAGTCTCGGGTACCGTTATGGCAGGCGAAACAGTTTCAGGTATGAATATTTCTATACCTTATACTGGTGGAGGCGGAGGTACTTACGATGGCCAGACTATCCAATCAGTTGGTGTAGCTGGTTTAACAGCTGTACTGGCTCCGGGTATTTTTGAGTATGGGAATGGTGTGTTCAATTATAATATCACGGGTACGCCAGAAAGCGCGGGTACAGCATATTTCACTCTGAATATCGGAGGGAGGTCGTGTGATCTGCCTCTATTAGTCAGAGGTATAGCAGGGGCAGAGTATTTCCTGGATGTTGACCCTGGAGTAGGAAACGGCATATCAGTACCCGTCACGTCCGGCGATACTGTATCGGGTAATTTTACCCTTAACACCGCCGGACTGACACCGGGGATGCACAATGTTTATGTACGGGGTCGCAATGAATCCGGTCAATGGGGGTATGTACATCGTCAGAGTTTCTTTGTGGAAGAAACCGGCAACAACGAAGAACCGGCGCTAGAGCAGATTGTTGCCGCCGAATATTTCATAGACACTGACCCGGGTGTGGGTAACGGCACGTCCGTACCGGTGGCATCCGGCGATACTGTGTCTGGTAATTTTACCCTGAATACCGCCGGACTGACGCCGGGGGTACACAATTTGTATCTTCGCGGGCGCAGTGCCTCCGGTCAGTGGGGGTATTTACAACGTCAGAGTTTCTTTGTGGAAGAGACCGACAGCAACGAAGAACCGGCGCTAGAGCAGATTGTTGCCGCCGAATATTTCATAGACACTGACCCGGGAGTGGGTAACGGCACGCCTGTGCCGGTGGCATCCGGCGATACTGTGTTGGGCAATTTCACCCTGAATACTGCCGGACTGATGCCGGGGATGCACAATTTGTATCTTCGCGGGCGCAATACCTCCGGTCAGTGGGGGTACACAAACCGGCAAACTTTCTACGTAAATGAACCGCAGCTGACTGCAGACACCACGATACAGGATGTAGTAGCAGCAGAGTATTTTATAGATACTGATCCGGGTGTCGGGAATGGTACTCCTTTCCAGCTCTCCAACGCGCCCGGCGATACAGTTAGCGGACAGTTCTCGTTACCTACCATCGGTTGTCTTACTCCGGGAGTACACTGGGTTTATGTGAGAGGCAGAAACAGTACCGGACAGTGGGGTTTCTATGAGCGCGCCTCGATAACTGTCACTGGCGTATCCCTGAACCTGACGGGTATCACTCATCAGCCCGCTTCCAACTGTGGAATTACAGAAAGCGAAAAATTCAGTGTCAGCGTAGTCAATGCAGGTGCCAATGTCATCCCTGCCGGGGCTGCTAAAATCAATGTGGATGTGAGCGGGGCCAATACGGGTACGTATGGCCCCTTCACTAATCCGTATGATATTCCGTCGGGAGGCACACTTGTCATCACAACCAGCGATATTAATCTGTCGTTACCCGGCACCAATGTAGTGAGAGCATCTATGGGCCTCTGTAATCAGAATCCGCTGCTCAACAGTGTTTCTGTCACAGTCAATGGTGTTTCCGGCAATATTCCCTCGCTGACAACCCCTGCCAGTCAGGCTGTTTGTAATGGTCAGGAAACATTGCCGGTAGTTTTCTCCGCATCTATTCCCGGCACCACCTTCACATGGAGCAACAGTAATCCGCTGATTGGTCTTGCGGCCTCCGGCAGCGGAAATATTCCTGCTTTCACTGCTGTGAATACAGGTAGTCAGCCGGTAACAGCGGTACTGACAGTAACGCCTCGTTACGATACCTGTGTAGGTGCATCACGTACATTTAACATAGTAATCAATCCAACGCCCGCCGTTGCCATTCAGTCGCAGGGCTGCTCCGGAAACAACGTGACGCTGACCTCTTCGGGTTGGGCTTCCTATTTGTGGAGTACCGGTGCTTCAACGGGACAGGTTACGGTTCCCAATCCGGGAACCTACGTACTTGTCGTAACGGACGCCAATGGTTGTACAGGGTCCGCTTCGACAGTACTGGTTCCTCTGTCTGAACCAGTAATCACCATTACGGAGAATTCGGGTAAAGAGGACAATGACGGTATTTTCTGCTCCGGCTCGACAGTTACTCTGGCTTCATCAAATAGCAGTACCTATAATTGGAGCACCGGTGGACAGAGTTCCTCGGTGATAGTATCGCAGGGCGGTACCTACACAGTGACCGTCTATGATCAGTGGGGCTGTACCGCTACCGCCGCGGCAAGTGTTTCCACAAACCAGTCACCTGTATTGAGTTTTGCAGGTGAAATTCCGGATGATCCCTTCTACAGTCACGCAGTCAGCCCTTATCGCGGTACGATTGCCGACAGTTACACCTTCCGGGTGAAATATACTGATGCCGACAATGAGCCGCCTGCCTCCGGATACCCCGGTATGCGGTTAAATTACTATTCCGGTGGAGCTACCCATCCTTACGACAGAAATCTGGTACTCAACCAGTCAGGCGGCAACGTCTTCACATCGGGTGTAATATACGAGGTAACTATCCCCGATGGCTTGCCGCTTGGAACCGGCTGGAATACAATCTTTTCGGCCACCGATACATCCGGTTGTCCTGCCACAGTAACTTCGGGTTTAAATGTCAGCGAGCCCGATGTGATGGAGCTGCCTGATCTGACCATCTTTGCCAATGACATCAAATTTTCCAGTTTCAATCCGCAACCCGGAGCCCCCGTCACTATCTATACAACGGTAAACAACGAATCAGATTACCCTGCGTCCAATTTCAGGGTTCGAATGCGCAATGAATTCACCAATGAAGAGTACGGAGTTCAAACGGTCAGTCTGGCAGCCAATGCCTCTCAGACGCTTGTATGGAATATCACGGCTACATCTGTTGCGAGCTGGAATCCCATACGTGTTATTGTTGACGACACCGATCTGATTGTAGAGTCTTACGAGAATAACAACCGGGCGGCAAGACCACTCGTAGTGGGGAACTACCCGATTTCCGGCCGGATTCAGGCTACAGCAAGTGCAGGTGATCTTGTTTTGAACAGTTACCAGTGCAATACGCTTTCGGGGTATGCTACCTATCAGGATTTGCCACCTGCTACCAACATGAACGGTACAAGTGTGGCTGGATCCACGGTTATTTTCTGGAGAGAGGGAGGTACCGATACAATCCACACCACCACGAACAGTAATGGATGGTTCTCCTACTCCAATGCGTTCTGTACACCACCGCTCAGTGCAGGCACCTATACTATCAGTGGAATAGTTACCGACTATACGTTTGTAGATACGTTTTCTACCACGTTCAGGGTATATCAGCCTGTATATTATAATTATACCTGTGAGTATCCCGACCTGAGTACATCTGTCACCGGATCAACATCCTGTATTTTCCCCGGTACTGCCAATACCTATACGGTACGGGTTACAAATCACGGCTCTGCCGCTGCTCCGGCAACGGTAGCCCGTATAACCCCGTCGTCCAACCTGCAACCGTCAGTGCCACACACAGTTAATGTGCCTGCACTGGCCTCCGGACAGTACTTTGAAACGACCATTACCTACACGATGCCCGCCAGCCCGCAAACAGTTTGGATAACAGCAACGGCAGATGTGAATAATGAGCTTCCCGGTGACTGTTATTACCCCAATAATACTGGTACTATCGGTATTCCTGTTGTTTCAACACTGCCTGATTTGCTGATGTGGAGTCAGCCCGGTTATGTAACATATCCCAACATTTGTCAGAACAATTCCTTTGATGTTTTGGTACGCAATGTGAACTGTAATGCCTCGGGTAATGCCGTGCTGAGAACAGTGGTTACCAGAATAGCAGACGATGCGGTCTGGACTGTACAAAATAACATACCTGTACTGGAACAGCACCAGACGGTGCAGATATCTTTCCCGGATCTGTTCCCGGATGTATTCCAGTCGCCAGGCCAGTACAGAATTGATCACTATATTGATTATCAGGGACAGGTTGCCGAGTCTAATGAGAGCAATAATCACAGTACACACTATTTTGAGGTACAGAATTGCTTCATTAACCTGTATCCTTCCTGTGGTATTCAGAGTACAACGCTGAAGTATTACGACGGTGCCGAGTCATCTTACGATATACCGGTCAGAGTTTACAACGGCGGGCTTGCTCCGCTGACTGACAATTTCGACGTGACGGTTCAGGTAATGAATGGAAATAACACGGTACAAACCATCAGTTACACGGAGTCAGCAGATATCGCCCCGGGTGCCTATGCTGAACGGATAGTAACTGTCGCCGGTCTGAATCCATGTGCGGCAGAGTACGATCTTCGCATTTCGGTTGATACAGACGATGATGTATCTGAAGGAAATGAGGAGGACAATATATGTGGAGGTTCGAGGTTATTCCGCGATTATGCTCCCGGGGAAGATTGTTATTATTACGGAGATTTCTGGGATCGGGTATATCCAACCGGTCAGCCTTACAATGTATATTCCTGGGTCAAAAAGCGGGGAGACTTCAAGGATTCTGCTTTAAAGGTCAGGCTTGAGATGCGTCCGCAGGGTACCACCAGCTGGCTTTTCAATGAGGTGGTAACCATTCAGGGCCCGCTTGTTGCCGAGGGTACTGATGCCTGTCCGCAGTTCAGGGCCATATCTGCGTCGTCCTACACCTTCGGTCAGACGGGCGTTTGGGAAATCAGGGTTACAACAGACCCTGATAACGAACTTTGCGAAACACTGGAGACCAATAATCAGTTGCTGCGAACATTCCTTGTCAGGGATGAACCCGATCTTGTT
>JBEGNB010000064.1:0-5247 GCA_041182785.1 Bacteroidota bacterium | reverse complement strand
GTTATAGAAAGAGCCTCCAAATCCGGTAAAATTCCTACCGGAGATATTGAGATCAAGGTGACGGAGCTGAAAATTCTCAACATCTCCAAAACACCGCCTTTCACTATTCAGGATGACACCGACGGGGGAGACGATCTTCGCATGAAGTATCGCTACCTGGATTTGCGCAGGAATGCGGTACAAAAAAACCTGATTTTCCGTTCCAATCTCGCGATAGAGACCCGGAAATATCTGGCTGAACAGGGATTTATTGAGGTGGAAACACCGAACCTGATTAAAAGTACTCCGGAAGGCGCCCGTGATTTCGTGGTGCCTAGCCGAATGAACAAGGGACAGTTCTACGCACTTCCCCAGTCTCCCCAAACGTTCAAGCAGATTCTGATGGTGGCGGGTTTCGACAAGTATTTCCAGATTGTGAAATGCTTCCGCGATGAGGATTTGCGGGCTGACCGACAGCCGGAGTTCACGCAGATTGACTGTGAAATGTCTTTTGTACACCAGGAAGATATCCTGAATATGTTCGAAGGACTCACCAAACACCTGTTCCGTTCGGCACTCGGCATCGAATTGTCTGACTTCCCGCGCATGACTTACGACGAGGCCATGCTCCGCTACGGCTCCGACAAGCCCGATACCCGCTTCGGTATGGAGTTCTGTGATCTGACCGATGTAGCCAAAGGAAAGGGTTTTGTAGTATTCGACAGCGCTGAGTCCGTTATTGCCATTAATGCAGCCGGCTGTGCCGAATATTCCCGCAAACAGATTGATGAACTGACCGAGTGGATAAAACGTCCGCAAATAGGTGCCAAAGGACTGGTTTATGTGAAATACGAGGCCGATGGATCCATCAAATCATCGGTTGACAAGTTTTATTCCGCCGAGGAGCAGCAGGTATGGCTCGAAAGAGCCGGCGCCAAACCCGGCGACATGCTGCTGATTCTCTGCGGTGAAGACGAAAAAACCCGCAAGCAGCTCTGCGAACTCCGTCTGGAGATGGGCTCGCGGCTTGGTCTGCGCGATCCGCAGAAATTCTGTCCGCTGTGGGTGGTTGACTTCCCCCTGCTGGAGTGGGACGAGGAGGCTGGTCGCTTCTTCGCCATGCACCACCCGTTCACTTCGCCCAAACCCGACGATATTGTGAAAATGGAGAGCAACGACCACACCCTGCTCAAGTCCATGCGCGCCGACGCGTACGACCTTGTGCTGAACGGTGTTGAAATCGGTGGTGGCTCCATACGTATTCACGACCGCGATCTGCAGGCCCGCAACTTCAGGCTGCTGGGTTTCACTCCGGAGGAAGCGGAGGCACAGTTTGGATTCCTGCTCGGCGCTTTCGAGTTCGGAGCGCCGCCGCACGGAGGTATTGCCTTCGGTTTCGACCGCCTGAATGCCGTGATGAACGGGGCCAACTCCATCCGCGACTTCATCGCCTTCCCCAAGAACAATCAGGGACGCGATATGATGATTGACGCACCGGATTCGATCAAACTGTCGCAACTGGAAGAACTGGGTATCCGCGTGGTAGCGGACAAACAGTAAGACACCATATATAATACATAATGCGTCAACTGCCCAATGCACTCACACTGGCCAACCTGTTTTGCGGTTGCTGCGCGCTGCTGTACACCCTGTACTGGCAGCCGGAAACCGCCGCGTGGTTCACAGCAGCCAGTTTTGTGTTCGACTACCTCGACGGTATGGCGGCACGGGCACTGAAAGTAAGTTCACCATTGGGGAAGGAACTGGATTCGCTGGCCGATGTAGTCAGCTTCGGGGTAGTACCTGGTGCCATGCTGTATCAGATGCTGAGCGGAAGCAGTGCCGGGGAAACAGGCGTCGTGACAGCGGCCTTGCCCGCCTTTGTCTTGTCGGCGTTTTCCGGACTCAGGCTGGGTAAATTCAACCTCGACACGCGGCAAACGCAGTATTTTCTGGGACTGAGTACGCCGGCAAGCACCGTACTGGTACTCGGACTGGCTCTCTCGGTGCATCACGACCGGTTTGGCATGGCGGGTATCATTTCGGGCAATCCGTGGATATTGTATGTGCTTATTGCCGTACTTTGTACCCTGCTGATCAGTGAAATACCCATGTTCGGGATGAAAATAAAGAGTACAGACTGGAAGAGCAATGCCGTCAATGCGGCATTCGTTTTACTGTTTGTTATCCTGTTTTTACTGTTGAAAGAACTGGCGCTCACGGCAATCATCGTCCTGTACATACTGATTTCCGTTGCGTTCAGAAAAAAAGTAACCGGAGAAACACCTTCCGCTGCGTAAAGGCAGGAAGTTTTGGACATAAAATCAACCTTACAAGATGAAATTCATCGCTGAAATTGATATCATGCCACACCGCGAGCTGCTTGATCCACAGGGAAAAGCCGTGGTTAACAACGTCAAGCACCTCGATCTGAGCGGCATACACGATGTGCGCATAGGCAGGCACGTTACCATGACACTGGAAGCTGCCACGGAAGCCGAGGCCCGCGAAAAAGTGGATACCGCCTGTCGCAAACTGCTGGCCAACCTGATCATGGAGACCTACACGTACTCCATTCAGTCGCACTGATCCATGCTGTACATCATTCCCACGCCCATAGGCAATCTAGAGGATATCACGCTCCGGGCGTTGCGCATCCTGAAGGAGGTATCTGTGGTGCTGGCGGAAGACACCCGCACCAGCAAGCGGCTGTTTGATCATTACGGTATTGCCACGCCTCTTCGTTCATTTCACGCGCACAACGAGCACGCTGTGGTGGAGCGCGTGGTAGAGGAGCTGGCGGCGGGCGCCACCATGGCGCTCATATCCGATGCCGGAACACCCGGTATCAGCGATCCGGGCTTTTTGCTTTCCCGGGCCTGTCACAGAAAGGGCGTGAAAGTGGAGTGCCTCCCGGGTGCCACTGCGTTCGTTCCGGCGCTGGTAGCCAGCGGACTGCCCTGCGACACCTTTCATTTCGAGGGATTCCTGCCCCACAAAAAGGGTCGCCAGACCCGCCTGAAGTACCTGTCGGCCCTTGAGCACACTTTTGTCCTGTACGAATCACCCTTCCGGTTGCTCAAATGCCTGGATGAACTGATTGTCCACTGCGGGGCCGGGCGCCAGGCCTGTGTGGCCCGCGAGCTCAGCAAGCTCCACGAAGAAGTGGTGACGATGAGTCTGGAGGAGCTAAAAGCGCACTTTACGAAGAAAGAAGTGAAGGGTGAGATTGTGGTGGTGGTGGGAGGACATGACCCACGGCCTGGCGTATCCCACGGCTGAAGCCGCGGCTTTACGGCTACATTGGCGTGAGTTTGGCCTGAAATTTGTACCTTTGCAGAAATCCCCGATATTCCGTATTTTATCTCGTTACTTTTTCACTATTAATGCCGGAGATATGGCTTGTTCGCCGGTATTATTTTAAGAGAGCTACCTATGCAGACGATAAATATATTTCTCGCCTCCTCTTCCGAGCTGAAAGCCGAACGCGATGCATTCCGATTGTACGTGGGCTCGCAAAACGATATCCATCAGGAATCAAAAAACACGCTGCTGCGTATTGTGCACTGGGAGAACTACATTGACGCGGTTGCCCTGAAAGGGAAACAGGCCGAGTACAATGAAAGCATAGAAACATGCCACATGGTGGTGTGCCTTTTTCACCGGAAAGCCGGACAGTACACTGTAGAGGAGTTTGAAACAGCTCTGGATCTTTTCCGGAAAAACGGAAGACCGCTTATTTACACCTATTTCAAGGGAGACGCCCGGGAGCTGGAGGAGGCTGCCGAAACCGATGAGGAGGCCGCCGGCCTGCTCCGGTTCCGGAGCAGGCTGGAAGGTATCAAACACTACTACAATCAGTTCTCCGAAACGAGTGACCTGCTGCTGCACTTCCGGACCCAGCTCGACCTGCTGGAGAACAAGGGGTTTTTCCTGCCCGATGAATTATACCACAATCTCGTGCGGAATGTGGGCGATGAGCCCGGACAGGCACTGCATAACAGCAGAGCGCTGTGGGTGAAAAACCTGCGCAGTGAACTGCTGAAACAGGGTGCCGTGGTGGGTGAAACAGCCGCCGAGATATTTCAGCACTACGGATGGCTCGTACAGACTTTCCTCATCAAGTTGTGTACGGGGGTTGGTGTTAAAACCGATGCGCGCCGCCTTTCATTCATGGCGGAGGCGTTTCAAAGCTCGATGCGCTACCTGTGCTGTATTCAGGCCGCACAACTGCTGGAATCGGGCCGGAAATATGAAAACATGACCGCGCTTAGTCAGTTCCTCCAGATGCGGGGCGACGAATACATGACATTTGATTACCTCGCCCTGCTTCGGGAAACCACGGCCGCCCTGCCCGATGGCAAGGGATTTATGCCGGAAATTGCCCGGATTGTTGACACACTCTCCGATCCCGATGACGACCTGGCGGGTGTAGTGAGTTTCATGGATATCCACCGGCGCAAACTTGTGGCAGGCGATATACCGGAGGATGCGGATATTGGCGGTCTGCTCGACCAGTACCTCACGGCACTCGTGCACTGGGTGCGGATAATATCCTTCCTGTCGAAATACAGACTGATCAGCGTGAAGGACATCAACCTGATGTACAGGGCAGGTATGGGCCGGGAGGAATCGAAGTACCGGCACACCTTCGGCGAATTGCACGGCGTTTACAGCGGCGATACCGGAAACTGGCAAAACCAGTACGTGCAAAATAATTACACCTTTAACCAGAGTGTACTGCTGGTGCGGGGCAATAACATACAGAACGCCCTCCTCGGTAAAAATGACATACTTTCGCTCTCGCCCCTGCTTGCCGACAAGAGCGTGATGCTTGAAAATATAAAGCAGACCCCCGAACTGTACTATTTCACCGGCCGGGATGCTTCGGGCGCCTACCGGTATGCGCATTACAACAACGAGCTCAGCATCCGGGGGTATGACGCCGGAAAATCGAACAACTTTATGCAGGTGAGAGTCACCAACGAGAACGCTCCCCTGCTCGATGAGCTGTACGATTACATCGTTAATGCCTTCAAACCCTTCAAAAGACCGGGCGTATGAACACAGCATCTCCATTCAAGTTTCTTGATGCCTATGACAAGGACGACGAGGCCATATTTTTCGGTCGCGAAAAAGAGACCGGTGCGTTGTACGAGGCACTCAGCGGGGTCAAGCACCTGCTGGTTTACGGACCGTCCGGAGCGGGCAAAACGAGTCTGATCGAGTGCGGACTCCGGAACCGGTTTTCCGATGCCGACTGGTATG
>JBEGNB010000063.1:0-17280 GCA_041182785.1 Bacteroidota bacterium | reverse complement strand
CTGTCGGGCTTATGACGTTAATGAGGCCTGGCTGTTGCACGGGATAGGCCACCCTTTTGGTTTTGACGAAGCGGGAGAAACCTTTTCATCCGACCGAATGATCAGCGAGGCCGGAGGTAATATTCTTTTCACCACAGTCAGAGCCTTCGCAGGCGCAACAGTAGGCGGAGAAAGTCCTGAAGGCAGTACTTATTTTTCTATTCCGGGCGTATCCGGCTATGGCCTGGTTGCCTTCCAGATTGACGGTAACTCCATGGATCCCGTCATTAAAAATTCGGATATCGTAGTATGCCGACCACTGGAAGGGATGAATGAAGTTCGTGATAACGAAATCTACTCGGTTCGTTCCGATGGCTTTGTCTGGGTCAAATATGTCCAGAAAATCCATAATAATCGCGGTGCGGTCGTCAAGCTGAAACTCATTTCAGCCAACTATTTCGACAACGACCCATTTGAGGTGGATGTTAATGAATCTACACGCCTCTTCAAGGTTGTACGAAAAATCAGCAACGTCTGATTCCATTTCCAGAAAAATGCACTCCGGAGTAACTCCGGTTCATATTACGTCGCGTATCCGGCCTGTATTCGGTCAGGCAAGGACTACTATGCCGTAATTGCTAAAATTTTTATCCTGCTGTTTATTGTTTCGGCGTCTCCCGGCGTAATGCACGGGGAGGCGCTTTTTTATTGGCTGTTCAGTTCCTGACGTCTTCACCCCACCCCAGTTTCTCCCGGATGGTGTTCAGAAAAGTAATATCCTGCAGCTGTACCAGTCGGGTCTTGAAATCATTCTTCCGGAGGGCAATCTGATGATGCGCATTGATCAGTTCAAAACGGGAGTCAAGCGAACAGATAAAATTCTCCGCACGACCCTCTATTTCAAAAGAAATAACGGATTCATCGGAAATAACAATAGGCCGGACATTCAGATTGTGCGGGGCAACAGGCGTGATAACGAAGTTGCCGGATCCCGGGAAAACAACCGGACCACCACAACTGAGCGAGTACCCGGTACTGCCGGTTGGTGTCGCAATAATCAGTCCGTCTGCCCAGTATGAATTCAGATAATCGCCATTCAGATATGTGTGAATGGTAATCATGGAGGAAGTGTCGCGCTTGAGAAGAGTACAATCATTCAGCGCATAAGGCATTTCTCCAAACAAGCGCGGATTACTTTCCATATACAACATAACCCGCTCTATTATGACAAACCGGTTGTTAACCAGCTTTTCAATGGCATCCCGTACCTGCTGTTTGTCGGTCGTAGCCAGGAAACCCATACGCCCCAGATTGATACCGAGCATGGGCACCCCGGAGTCGCGTACAAGTGTTACACCCGACAGCATGGTACCATCTCCACCCAGTACAACTGCAAAGTCAATACGTCTGGTACTGAAATCATGGTAGCTGTCGAACGTGATGCAGGACGCCCTGAAGGAAATATGTTTCTTTATTTCCTCGAAATAAGGTGTGTAAACATGGACTTCCACCTCAGCCTCTGCAAGGCTGTCGAACAACTCCTGAATGTAAGGCTGATCCTTTTCCTTGAACTGCCTGCCGTAAACAAGCACACGCATACTGTAAGGCTGTTGATTGAGTTGAAGTGCCCATCTGCGACAATAATCGCTGCGGGTAAGTGGTAATTAGGGGCGCAATATAGCTACCTCCTGTGAAATTGCGGAAAATGAACTTTTGCTGAAGCTGTTTTTATCATTAATTATGCCGGTGCAGCACCGGGAATTGTACTCATGGCATACTCACTCAATGCCGTGATCGTGAGCGAAGGGTTGACTCCCAGATTACAGGGAACCACAGAGCCATCAAGAATGAAAAAATTCTTGTATCCGTAAGCCTCAAACCTGTCATTTACCACCCCCTCCGACGCAGAGGTACCCATCGGGCATCCGCCAAGTATGTGCGCTGTAGAGGCCATGCCAAAAAGCACTTCCGTAGCAGCATTCTGCGGCACACCGTTTACTTTCTGTGCGTAACGATAAAGTGCATCCTGCCCTGCCGGTATAAAACTGGGCACTTTGGTACCACTGTCATTCCGGAAGGCAAGTCTGGAACCAAACAGCCCGCGACGGAGCGTCATGCGCATGGCATTGGGCAATGACTGCATAATGAGAAAAATAATCGCATTGCGGGCAGGATTTTTCTGAAAGGCAGCACGCAGATTGCGCACGGGCGAGGTAAACGCATGAACCAGCATCTTTCCGATTCGCAACAGGGGTGTGCCACTGCCAGCCGCCGGCAATGCGAGCTTGAAAAGCGCACCGGATTTGTCAGGGAATTTGCACAGTTCTATATGTGTATTCTCGTCAACATCAAAAATACTGCTGATGGCAATACCGTGATTAAGTTTTCTGTCGGCTCCTATCACTCCGGAAAGCATTTCCGAATTGGTGAGCAGGTTCTCTCCAAGCCGGTCACTCAAGTCAGGCAGTGTTTTATATACATGTTTCTGCCGGAGCAGCAGGTCGAGCGTCCCCAGAACCCCTCCGCTAACCACGATTCCGTTACAGGTAAAGGTTTTAGTACGTTTACTGATCCAGCTTGTGGAAGACCTGACGACTACGCTGTAACCGCCTCCAGACAGCGGTTCAATCCTGGTCACTTCAGTCTCCGGAATAATGCTGGCCCCATACTCTTTCTCTGCCAGCCAAAGATAGTTCTTGTCCAGCGTGTTCTTGGCATTGAAACGACAGCCAACCATGCATCCGGCACACTCGGTACAACCCCGTCTGAGCGGGCCCTTCCCATTGAAATAGGGATCTGTTTCAACATGGGGATCACCCTGATAAACAGCTACATAATCAACACGCTTGTAGGTATCACCCCGTCCAAGCTCTTCAGCTACCGACTTAAGTACCAGATCCTCGGCATTCTCCTTTTCGTAGCGGGACGCTCCAAGCATGGTCAGCGCCCGCTGATAGTGAGGAGCCAGCGTTTCCTTCCAGTTTCTCAGTTGCGACCACACCGGATTCTGATAAAACGACTCCCTGGGCATCATCAGGGTATTGGCATAAACCAGAGAGCCGCCGCCAACACCGACACCACTCAGGATAAATACCTCCCGGAAAAAACTCAGCCGCAGAAAACCAAAGCACCTCAATGCCGGAGCCCACAGGTATTTTCGCAGGTTCCAGTTGGTGCGCGGGAAGTCGGAAGACTCCCAGCGACGGCCTTTTTCAATAACCAGAACACTGTAGCCTTTTTCTGAAAGACGCATCGCCGACACAGATCCTCCAAAACCAGACCCGACAACGATGTAATCATAATGATTTTTCATAGCAAAACCGATTATGACGCCCGGACCCTCTCCGGCCGTATCTGTTGGCAAAATTATGCAAAGAAATCCCATTCCGTGCGTAGTAATCTTTTCATTACCTTCGCCCGCTGTTTTTCAGGCAAAACGTATGCGCGAAAAAATAAATGAGATGCTGGAGAAAATCCAGACTGCCCGCCAGTGGATTTATGTCAAGTCTGCCCCGATCCGCGACTTGTGGAGCCGTATTATGGCACCTTTGAGGCCGTTTCTTGATCCGTTAACCGCAAAGTGGGGCGAGCTGACGGCTCCCCTCCGTGCCCGGTGGAACGTATTCAAGCATCAGTACCCACGCGCAGGATCTGTACTCGGATGGGCCGGGACTACTCTCCGGTGGGGTGTCAACTTTCTGATCTTCCTGATTTTGGGCGTATGGATAGGACTTTTCGGACGCCTCCCGTCGAGCGAAGAACTGCGCAACATTGAAACTGCCAACGCTACCGAAATATACAGTGCCGACAGTGTTCTCATCGGCAAGTACTATATGGGAGAAAACAGGACACAGGTATCTCTCGATAACATATCACCCTATATCATCAATGCGCTGATTGCCACCGAAGACAAGCGCTTTCTGGAGCACAGTGGAATTGACCTTACCAGTCTGCTCCGCGTCGGATACGGCGTGCTGAGCGGAAAAGGCATGGGCGGCGGCTCCACACTCAGTCAGCAGCTGGCGAAAAACCTGTACGGCCGCAAGAACTATTATATACCGGGCGTCAGTATTCTGATCAATAAAATCAGGGAGAACTTCATCTCGGTACGCCTCGAACGTATCTACGACAAACAGGAATTGCTAAGCCTGTATCTCAATACCGTCCCCTTTGGCGGCGATATTTATGGTATAAGCGTTGCGTCAAAAGCCTATTTCAACAGAAAACCAAGAGAACTGACTGTTGATCAGGCAGCAACGCTCGTGGGAATGCTCAAGGGTACCAGTATCTATCACCCGGTACGCCGCCCCGACCGTGCCCGCGATCGCAGGAACGTGGTTCTGAGGCAAATGGTCAAAAACGGACACCTTTCAGAAAAGGAATATGACGAGTTGAGCGCAAAGCCTCTCGGAGCCAAAAACTACAATGTTGACGGCAGTAACGATGGCCTCGGCACCTACTTCAGAGAATACCTCCGTACTGAACTCATGCCGCGCCTGCTCAAGGACCGAAAAGATGACGAAGGCGAACCTTATAACTTGTACACCAGCGGACTGAAAATCTATACCACACTCGACAGCCGGCTCCAGCAGTTCGCCGAAGATGCTGTCCAGAAGCACATGGGAGAACTACAGGGACAATTCGACCAGCACTGGAAGAATGAAAAAAAAGAAAAACCCTGGGGCGACGACAAGTGGGTAGATCAGCAAGTGAAGGGAAGTGCACGATGGGATGCTTTCAAAGATGGCGGACTGTCTGACGAACAAGCCTATGCCGAATTTCAGAAACCGGTCAAAATGACCATATTTTCATGGAAAAACGGCGGTTCCGAACAGGATACCCTCATGACGCCCCTCGATTCGGTGCGATATTACTTCTGCCTGCTGAACTGCGGCTTCATGTCCATGGAACCGAAAACAGGCTATATCCGCTCATGGGTGGGAGGAATCAATTTCAAATACTTCAAACTCGACCACATTGAGGGAACCAAACGGCAGGTTGGCTCCACTTTCAAACCTATAGTATATGCTGCGGCACTGCAGGACAGTATGACTCCCTGCTCTTACCTGCCCAACGAAATCAAAAAAATCGTTGACTGGGAGCCTCATAATGCCGACGGATTCTACGGAGGCTGGTATTCTCTTGCCGGCGGACTTACCAAGTCTGTCAATGTAGTGGCTGCCCAGCTGATCGAAAAGGTGGGCATTCAGGCCACCATTGATCTGGCCAGAAAAATGGGCATAACCAGCGATATGAAACGCGAATACGGTATAAGTCTGGGAGCAGCCGATATCTCACTGTACGAAATGATGAAAGTATATGGATGTATAGCCAACAAAGGGCTCAGACCCGAACCGATAGCTGTACTGAAGGTACTCGATCGTGATGGAAATGTCGTATATGATTATCAGCAGGAACTCGCATCAAACCCTGCCATTGGCCCGCACGAACGCGCGCTCACAGAGGTGGAAGCGGCTACTATGGTGGAAATGATGAAGAAAGTAGTGAATCAGGGAACTGGTATGCGCCTGCGCCGTTACGTAAGTTACGACTCTCAGTTCGCAGGCAAGACGGGTACCACCCAGAATCATTCTGACGGCTGGTTTATCTGCTTCAATCCTGTACTCGTTACCGGAGCATGGGTGGGCGGCAACAGTCCGGCCGTGCGTTTCCGTTCCATGTATCTGGGCCAGGGCTCGGCTATGGCACTACCCATCGTTGGAAACTTCTGGAACAGCGTGGCCACCAGAGGAGGCAAACTCACCAGAATGCTGGCTGAGCGGTTCCCGGATCCGCCAGAGGAGGCTCTCTTCGGCTGCGAACCATGGATCAGTATTGCCCCGGATTCGTTTCAGTTGGTAACAGCTGTACAGGATTCCGTCCTCAGAGATTCTCTGGTGAGACTCTATACGACTCCTCCGGATGAAAATGATACAGAAGAGGCTGTAGAGGGAGTATCTGTTCCGGGCGGAAATACTCCCGATCAGTAAGTTTGCGTTCAGGGTTCAAAGAAACCGGCGCTCGACCCTACCCAGTCGCGGCCCTTGTTGTAGCGGACACCGACCATCTCTCCCTTGCTCATACGAACGAGGTTGTTAACCAGTCGGGGCTTGTCCCAGTCCTTCTGCCACACCATCATCATCCGGATTTCACATTTGGAAGGTTCATCCGGATTGACTGTTTCCACCCCGGCTACGTACTCCACCTTTCGCTGAAGGATGTAGTTCTCCGGTTCGGTGACTGATGCTATATCATCGCGTGTGACATTGATTTGTACCCCCTGTCCGGAGAACGAAAACAAAGGTTTGAGTACCCAGTTTTCAGGGTCGTCAGGAATGGACTTCAGGTCGCTCACAAAATGAGTTTTCGGTACGAAATCACTTTTTATAAACGGAAGTGAGTGCTTTGAAATACGGAAAAACCAGTTGGGATGGCCAACCCATTCCGCATTTACCTCCGAAACGAGATCCCATTCACGGGGCAAATCGGTGCGTTTTTCAAGCTCGTCGAATATTATCCGGTTGTATATGCGCTCAATACCGACCCTGCGCCCGCTTTCATCAAGGTAGTATAAGTCACGACCCTCTTTTTTCAGGTTTGACAGACAGAGTACTTTCAGACCAAGATGCTTGCGGGTGCCCCAGAAATCAATTCTTGTATTCTGTTTTTCCGGTTCAATTTCGAGAAGTACCACATTTTCCGGCCTCGAGTTGCCCACGATAGTATCCCGCATTATCTCCAGATATCCGGCTTCATCAAGCCCGCCGAAAAGGTGCGAGTAATCCGGGGGTATGTCGAAATGCTTCCGGTATGATGTAGCCAGCAGATGCTGAAAGAAGTACAGAGAAGGGAAGCCCTGCATTTCTATAAGTTGTGGCGTAAAATTACCTTCCCTGTCGCGACAAATTCCAAAGTCGAGTTGCAGAAAAGTGGTATGCTCATCTTCATCAGGCACACGCAGATGCGCAGGCAACGCGCTTTCACTTCGCTCGCGAAAACCGGAGTCGGTTATCACGGAGCATATATCCTCAACCCCCTTGAACAACCTGTCGCGCAGGTACGCCGGCACAAAAACAGGGGTTTCAGAAATTCTGAAAGTGCAGGGTTCTCCATAGGCTGTATTCATCGTACGGAGAAAATCTTCGTATTTTTCCTGTGAAAAGGAGGCATTAAATCGCTTTCTTATCTCGCTGTGCATAGTTGGTTTTGCTTTGTCGAGGGCGAAGATGATGATTTTCCGGAAAAAAAATCACTCGGATTTCGCCAATATGAAGAAACAGGGTTTAAGGTACGCTGCATTGCCGTACATTTGCCAGCTTTTGTATTCATGGCGCCCAATGCCCTGGTTATGCCCGATCTGATTTCACAAATAAAGCCGGATAATATCCCTCAGCACATAGCTATCATCATGGATGGCAATGGCCGCTGGGCCAAGAAGCGTGGTATGCCCCGCGTTGTAGGCCATCACAGCGGAGTAAGAAGTGTCCGGGAAGTAACCGAAGCTGCCGCCCAGGCAGGTGTAAAATACCTGACTCTGTACGCCTTCAGTACAGAAAACTGGAACCGCCCGCCAGCCGAGGTGACGGCACTAATGTCGTTGCTCGTAGAAACAATAAAAGGTGAAATCCGCGATCTGAACCGGAATGGTGTCAGGCTAATGGCCATCGGCGAACTGGAATCGTTGCCCGAGGCGACCTACAACACCCTGATGGAGGGCCTCGAGTCAACCCGCCACAACACGCGTATCACACTTGTACTGGCACTCAATTACTCATCGCGCTGGGAACTGGCCCGTGCCGCCCGTACGTTGGCGCAACAAGTGCAGTCAGGCCAGTTGGATCCTTCAGATATCAATGAAACAGTGTTCGAAAGCGCACTCGCCACCCACGGAATACCCGACCCCGATCTGCTTATCAGAACAAGCGGGGAGGCACGACTATCCAATTTTCTGCTTTTCCAGAGTGCTTATGCAGAACTGTACTTCACACACGTGTTCTGGCCCGACTTTGGCAAAAACGAGCTGTATGAAGCAATCATAAATTACCAGCAACGCGAAAGAAGATTCGGCAAGACGAGCGAACAGATCAAAAGTTGATATAATTGAGGAGTCCAAACATGCCGTTTCTTCTGGATATCCGCCGTTAAATAAACAAGACATATTTTTTATTTCCGTTTTACTCAATTGATATAACTTTATCTCGCCGATTTGCATACGGATTCTTCAGCCGGATGCAGCGGTCCTTTTCCTTTATTCCCGAACTCGATCAATATAGCAACATCAAGAACGCTACAGAGAGTAACTATTCATCCGCCAAACACTCTTGTTGCTATGAAAACCGAAGGCCTCCTTCAACTTTTAATCCCCGTGATGATTACCCTGCCCTGCGCTGCGCAGTCACACCGGTTCTATGACGAAGACCCGATAAGAAGCAGTTTGTCAGGTTATTCACAGCCTGAAAGAGATGGTGATTTGCTCCTGGTCAGTACCGACGAATATTTTTCCGATTACGATGAAACGGAAGACAGTCGCGATGATCAGGAATACGACGCTGTCACTATTTACGCGGTTATCGCTGGAGTGGGCACTTATCCCACTATGCCAAAGCTCGCCTACGCAGCCTCCGACGCACTGCAGTTCTACGAACACCTTGTCAGTACACAAGGGGGAGCCGTGCCCGAAGAAAACATCCGGTTGCTCCTCGATGAAGAAGCCTCGCGCTCTGCAGTACTCAGCGCTATCCGGGAAATAGCCGAAGAAGCCGATGACAATGATGTGATTATGTTCTATTTCAGTGGTCACGGACTGGCGGGATCCTTTCTTCCCTCCGACTTCAACGGAATGCACAACAGGATTCCACACAGCATTATCGCGAAAATAATGGGGCGAAGTCAGGCTCGCCACAAGATTTGTATCGCAGATGCATGCTTCAGTGGTATTCAGGATGAATCCTATGGCCTTACAGCCAAAGGCGCTGGCCAATCCCTCGACAATTTCTACGATTCGTTCGAACATGCGGAGGCTGGCACAGCTTTTTTCATGTCGTCAACAGCTATGGAAGCATCGTGGGAAGACCGCGAACTCCGTCAGGGTGTTTTTACCTTTTTCCTGATCGAGGGAATGAGTGGCCTGGCCGACTACGACGACAACGGTGTGGTGGAAATGCGAGAACTGTACAGGTATGTCCGAAAAAAAGTGAACCGATATACCGACGGCCGCCAGACACCTGTTCTTACCGGTAATTACGACGGAACTATGCCCATTTCTGTCGGATGGTAAAGGCAGCAATTACATCAGCGACCAATTATTCGTATCTTTGCGGCGAACTATTCAACTTGTCTGACCATGTTTGCCAATGTAAAAGCCGCCCTGCAGGCCGAATTGCAGGGCATCAGAGACGCCGGACTCTATAAGGAGGAGCGTATTATCACCTCTCATCAGGGCCCGGTGATTGATACCACGGCACAACACGAAGTACTCAATTTCTGCGCCAATAACTACCTGGGCCTCAGTAGCCACCCCGAAGTAACGGAGGCCGCTATTGATGCAATAAGAACACACGGATACGGACTCTCCAGCGTTCGGTTTATCTGCGGAACTCAGGATATTCACAAAACACTTGAAAAAAGTATAGCCGATTTCCTCGGAACAGAAGATACAATTCTCTACGCCGCGGCTTTCGATGCCAATGGCGGTCTGTTCGAACCCCTGCTCGGCGCTGAAGACGCCATCATCAGTGATGAACTGAACCACGCAAGTATCATTGACGGTATTCGTCTGTGTAAAGCCCAACGCTGGCGCTACAAACACAACGACATGAACGCTCTCGAAGAGTGCCTGAAAGAGGCCACTGCTGCCGGAGCCCGCAGAAAACTCATATTCACCGACGGCGCATTTTCCATGGACGGCACTATCGCCCAGCTCGACAAGATATGCGATCTGGCCGACCGCTATGAAGCTATGGTCGGGATAGACGAATGTCATGCCTCCGGATTTCTGGGCAAAACAGGCCGCGGAACGCACGAACACCGGGGGGTTATGGGACGTGTGGATATCATTACCGGTACGCTCGGCAAAGCACTCGGCGGTGCCAGCGGTGGATTCACTTCCGGCAGAAAGGAAATCGTTGAAATGCTGCGCCAGCGATCCAGACCATACCTGTTCTCCAACACTGTAGCTCCCAGTATAGTCGGAGCCAGTATCAAGGTAATGGAACTGCTCACCAGCACAACAGCCCTTCGCGACAAACTGGAACACAATACAAAGTGGTTCCGCTCTGCCATGACATCCGCAGGCTTCGATATCATACCCGGTGAACACCCTATCGTACCAATTATGCTGTACGATGCCCCACTGGCCCAGGAGTTCGCCCGCCGCCTGCTCAGCGAAGGAATTTATGTCATAGGCTTCTTCTATCCGGTAGTACCTCAGGGTAAAGCCCGCATCAGGGTGCAGCTGTCAGCAGCACACGAACAGGAACACCTCGAAAAAGCCGTCGCAGCCTTCACAAAAACAGGCAGGGAACTGGGTGTTTTATCCTGAAAAAAATGAAAAAGTCAGCAACACCCTGGCAGGATAAACTGCATAAAAACCAGCCCCCCGAAGTCAAGGAGGGCCCGGAAAGCTGGAATCTGCGCTTCGGCGGCTCCCGTATGCTCATAGCAAACCCCCAACTTGTGTATAACAAGGTCAAAACAATACCGAAAGGCGAGGTGATGACGATGGGGCAACTCAGAGAAAAACTGGCTGCCGACTTTGATGCCGACTACACGTGTCCGCTGACAGCCGGTATTTTCTTCAGAATCGCCGCCGAAGCAGCCGAGGAAATGAGCACAGAAGGAGCAGCGCCGGAATTGCCCTGGTGGAGAGTCGTTCCGGACAACCATCGGCTCAACAACCGCCTGCCAGGCAACGGTTTACTTCAGGCTGAGCGGCTCAGAAATGAAGGATTCAGGGTTGAAACAAAGGATATGATAAATTTCAGGGTGTTACTTTGATGTAATCTATGGAAAACGAAACTTCTCTCCAATCAACAGGACTACGATGCGTAATTGTTGAAGATGAGCCTCTGGCAGCAGAAATCCTCACAGAATATATAGAGCAGATCCCTTTTCTGCAACTCACGCATGTGTGTCACGATGCTATCCATGCGCTCGATGTTCTCAGGCAAAATCCGGTGGATGTTCTGTTCCTCGATATCAACCTGCCCAAACTCAACGGACTCGATTTCCTGAAAAATCTGCTGAATCAGCCACGGGTTATTATCACCAGCGCTTACCACCAGTTCGCCGTAGAAGGATTTAATATGCAGGTAACCGACTATCTGCTGAAGCCTGTTGACTTCGAGCGTTTCCTGAAAGCAGCCAACAAGTTGCTGCTCCCACAGCGGCTGCCCGACCTTTCGCCGGTGTCAAAAGCCACAGAAGCGCCGCCAAGACCTTACTATTTCTTCCATATCAACAAGCGATCAGTCAAAATATTCCTCGATGAAATTCTGTATATCGAAAGTCTGAAGGATACGGTGGCTATTGTTACCAGCGATAAAACCTATCATACACATTATCAACTCGGAGAGCTGGAATCATTTCTTCCAGACGAGCAGTTCCTGCGTATTCACCGGTCGTTCATGATTGCCATTGATAAAATTCAGGTATTCTCGGCTACCGAAATTTCAGTGGCAAACCGTCGCCTGCCTGTTGGCCGAAGTCATAAATCATACGTGATGAACCGCCTCGGAAAGAAGTAGATACTGTATTTTCATCCAGTATAGTCTTTTTAAACTATTTTTGCTCCACAACAATTCCTTTTGTCGTGCAAATATTCATTCTTTCAAGCCTGAACACATCTGAATAATAAATCTCCAAACGATCAGGGCCCGCTGCTGCGCCGCCTCACCGATAACCTGTCCAGATGGGTCTTCACCGACTTTGAACAGGCCGCTGCAGCTATGAATGAACTGTCAGGACTGCTCACTCCCCTCAGTCCGTTCGATATGCGCCTGACATACCACCGAAGTGCCTCATTCCTCGAAAATCAGTGGCACCGCTATGATCAGTCTCTGCTACATGCACAACTGGCAATAGGAATTCTCGAAAATCTATCCGATTCCGGTGGGCTCGCCGAAATATGGGCCGATGTGGCCGCTACCTATCTCAATCAGCGAAACTGGGCAGCAGCCGAAGACGCACTGGCAAGATCGCGGCGATATCTGGCGCTCGGAGCTCCCGCACACCTGTACGCACACGTTGCCTGCAGAGAAGGATTTCTTCACCTGCACCTCAGTAATAACCGACAGGCACTCGACTGCCTGATGGACGCCGAAAAGGCTCAGATTGGCCTGAATGATCAGTCCAATCTGAAAGACTTCTATATAAAAACACTGATTCTCAGTGGACTGGGAGGTCTTTATGAGAAACTGGGAGAAAAAGAAAAAAGCCTTGACGCATACAGAAGCGTACTGCCCGTTGTCGAGCGATACAACCTCCGCCCCCGCCTCAGCTGGCACTACCTGAATGCCGGCCGCGCAGCTATGTCCAGAAATGAGGCTGAGCAGGCACAGATATATTTCGAAAAGGCACTCAAATTCGCAGGCGCCAGCGAGTCGGAGGCCAAAGCTCACGCCCTCAGCAACCTGGGACTGCTGTCTATGCTGTCCGGTCAATCGGTGCGCGCTTTTAACCTGTTCGGACAGGCAGCTGCACAGTATGATACGCCGGCCAAACCTGCCGATTTCAATAATCTATCCAAAATTGAATTTTGGCGCGCTGGCCTTTACCTGGGTCAGGAAGACAATGCAAGCGCCGAAATTCATTTCAAAAAAGCATGGGAAATAGGCCAAAAGGGTAATGATCTCTATCACCTCGGTGAAGTCGGACAAAATCTGGCTGCATTTTATGCCAGTAACGGAGATTATGAACGCGCGTATGTCTGGCAGGGCAAGGTCACCAAACTGAACAAGGAATACTTCGATCAGCTCCGCGATCACGAAAGAAACGAGATTGAGGCACGTTATCACCTGGAACGCAGCCGTCAGGAGGCTCAAATGGCCAAATTACGTGTGGCCGGACTACAACTGAGGGCACTCAGGGCTCAGATGAACCCTCACTTCATGTTCAACGTCCTGAATGCTATTCAGGGGCTAGTCACTTCCGGAAGAAACGCCGATGCAGAGTCTTATTTGGCCAAATTTGCCAAAATGATGCGACACACGCTGGAATACTCCGGACTTGAAGTGGTGTCTCTTGAACAGGAAATTGAATTTCTGGACCGCTACCTCGATATCAACCGAAAGCTCCGGTTTCGCGACCGACTCGACTTCCAGATTATTGCCCCGCCAGATCAGGATCTGGAGGAGTTGTTTATACCAACCATGATTATACAACCATTTGTGGAAAATGCTATCGAACACGGTCTCAGGCCCCGACAGGAAGGACGCCTCACTGTCAGATTCGAGATGGTTGACCGCGATGAAAATCTGATCAGATGTATAGTCGAGGACAATGGAGTCGGCATTAATAAAGGACGCGAAAAACAGGCCTCTCAGGTCGGGTTTCAAAAGCACCGCTCCCGGGGCATGGAAATAACGGAGGAGCGGCTGAAGTTGCTGCATGAACTCCAGGATAGCGGAGAACATAACTTCATTCAGATCACCGACATGACCGAAATCAGCTACAGCAACACCAGCGGAACCCGGGTCGAGGTAGTTCTTCCGATATTGCCCGATCCGATTAACTGATCTCAGTCCACTTTTATCTCGTCGGCAAATACCCAGCACGGATAACCCCGACCCTTGTGATCATCAGGGCACATACCCCGGGTCTCTCCAATAACCCGCACATAGCGACCTTTTACCCCGCCGGTTTTTACCAGAAAATCCGACTGTATAACGCCCTTTTCAGAGGGTAAAACAGGACAAACATAGGTGCCCGCGGGCGTGAAATGCTGTCCGTCTTCTGAAACTTCCACCTGCATGCGCTTGGGGAAAAATATCCACGCATTTTCATCCTGGATAAACCCGGCTGACACACTGCTAATATTCCGTGATTTACCCAGATCAACTACAAAATCGAGGTTCACGCCCTCAAATCCCTGCCAGTCGCCAGTCCGGAAGTCGGTCTTGCTGCCCCGGATACCGTCTATGAGCCCTTCATCGCCGCGGGCCGTGTACTGCGGATTGTATTTTGTATTGTACCTGACTACATTCAAACCCTCGGGAATCTTCGAAAAAACTGCGCGCAACTCCGCACTCTCCTCCCCATCTTTTCTGCTGATGGCGTACAGTACGGATGTACCACTCAACTGTACGGGTCCCTCGTAACGTGTAAAATCGCTGCGCTTCATATCCGTATTTTCCGTTGCAATCAAATAATAGATATCCGCTTCGGTATCCAGACAACCAAGTTCTACCGACTGTCCGCCACGGAATGACCTCTTGCCGCTGGCAACAAAGGGCGTAGGCGGAACACCGCTTACATTAACAGACGAAACGGGCCTGTCGGCCTCGGCAGCTCCCCACGACGATGGCTTGTCACTCATTTCAAAGAGTAATTTCCCTCCGTTCAGCAACGTCTCGTGCGTAATCCGGTTTGCTGTCCATTCCGCACCATTCAGCGTGACACTGCGCACATATATACTGGATGCACTGTTGTTCTTTGTTTCGATGACAAAATCCTTCCCGTTACTCAGGTGAATAGTTACCTTGTCAAACAAAGGAGAACCGAATGTGTAAACAGGATCTCCGGGGGTAACCTGATAAAGCCCCATGGCCGAGAGCACATACCAGGCCGACATCTGCCCGCAATCTTCGTTTCCGGAGAGACCGTCGGGCTGGTTCTGATACATTTCGTTCATTATCTGACGCACCCTGAGTTGTGTCTTCCAGGGTTCTCCGGCATAATTGTACAGATAGGCCATGTGATGGCTCGGCTCATTCCCGTGTACATATTGTCCGATTAATCCGGTGATGTCTGCCTGATTTCTGCCAGTAGTAGATCCTTTGGCTCCGAACAGAGCGTCCAGTTCCGCTACAAATGCCGCACGCCCTCCCATCAGGAGCATCAGTCCGCTCACATCCTGCGGAGCCGCAAACCGGTACTGCCAGGCATTCGCCTCTGTATAGTTAAAGTTCACCTCGAACGGATCGAAAGGCCAGTGCCAGGCACCATTATTGCGGGCTCTGAAGAAACGCGAGGAGGGATCGAACAGGTTGCGGTAGTTCAGTGAACGCCTGAAATATCTATCGGCCGTGCGGTCGTCTGAAAGCGCCCGGGCCATCTGCCCCACACACCAGTCGTCGTAGGCGTACTCAAGTGTTTTTGAAACGGACTCCGGCTCTTCGTCGGATGGTACATACCCGTTTTCCCTGTACGCTATTTGTCCCAGCCGTGCCTGATTGACACTGGCCTCCATCGCTTTTAACGCCTTTTTTTCGTCAAAATCGCGGATACCCTTCATGTAGGAATCCGCAATAACAGGAATAGCGTGATTACCAATCATACAGTTCGTCTCGTTCGCTGCCAGTTCCCAGACGGGCAATAATCCCGACTGCTCATATTGAAGCAGAAACGTATTGATAAAATCTGCAGTTCGCCCCGGCTCAATAATGGTATAAAGCGGATCGCAGGCTCTGTAGGTATCCCACAGCGAGAATACCGTGTAAACCGGCCTGTCCGAATGATGAATTTTACCGTCGCGCCCCCGATAATTGCCGTCAAAGTCGCTCCAGAGATTGGGAACAATCATCGTATGGTACAGCGCTGTGTAAAAAATGGTCTTTCGCACCTCAATGTCTGTTTCCACTTCGATTTTCGACAACTCCCTGAGCCATTTTCGCTGCGTGTTCACCCTGATCTGGTCAAAATCGAATGTGGAGCACTCGGCATCCAGATTTTTCCTGGCACCTTCCATACTGACGCCGGAAACACCAACCGTCACAACCAGCGGTTCACCGTCATGGTAGAAATCAAGCAGCGCGACAACCGATTTTCCTGACAAAGGTGAAGCTGCCTCACGCGGATTACCAGACATATCAATGAATACTTTACCCGCTATCGGTTTTGAGAAACGGGCTACAAAATAAATATGCTGCTCGTCTGCCCACGATTTCGAGATCCGGAAACCGGCTATTTCATTGGGGCCAGTCAACTCCAGATGCGAATCGAGCACCTTGTCGCGGTGACGCAAATCAATCAGGATACTTCCACGTTCCTGATTTTTAGGGTACGTATAACGATGTACCCCCACCCGTTCAGTAGCGGTAAGCTCGGCAAGTATCTTGTGGTCCTCCAGAAAAACGGAATAGTAGCCCGCTTCCGCACGCTCGTTCGTCTTCCTGAACGGAGAAATATATTCCTGTGGCTTGAGACCCGTATTTCCGGTATATGGCTTGAAAAGAATATCTGCATAATCCGCTACACCCGTGCCGCTCAGGTGTGTATGTGAAAATCCGTAAAGCAGCGAATCGGAATAATGGTATCCGGAACAACCGTCCCAGTCCATCATATCAATACGTGTGTCAGGACTTAACTGCACCATACCAAACGGTGCTGTTGCACCCGGGTAGGTGTGCCCGTGCCCGCCTGTACCTGTAAATGGGTTGACGTAACGAAGCGGGTTGAACTCAGGGTTTTGAGCAACTGCGCCGAAATGAACCGAGCAGAAGAGGATAAAAAGCAGATTCTGAAAACGCATGTCTTTAATATTCGTGATGTCGGGCCGCCAAGATACGACAGCAGGATGTCAGATTAGAGTCCTGAATGCACTTTACATTTCAGGCTTGTTTTGTATTTTCGCGGTGGATTTATGACAGGCACTTAGAGCTTGTTCAGGATTCTCTGCCATTGGCAAAAACAGGCTGATTTTTTGTCAGTTTTTGCATTTTTGAAGGCGCATAGCCGGATCTACGTAACTGAAAAAAGGTGAAAAATGGCGAAAAATGAGCCGTTTTTGACTCGGTGAGAGAATCCTGAACAAGCTCCTAGTAACTGCAGACGAATAATCCGTGCAATTTTGCGTTTTATGTTAAAATTAACCCAAAATATCGGAATGATGAGAGCGCAGGCACCTTTGTCGCGTTCTCTTTGAGCGATTAACCATCAATATAATTCGATATGAATTTTCGAAAAGCTATTATCCTGGCGCTTCTGATTCTGCCGGCTTTCACGGCCCGCTCACAACAAACTACTGTTTACACGGAAGCAACGCTCGCCTACAAAAGAGGAGTGGAATTTTTTAATCAGCACCTCTATGCGATGGCTCAACAGGAGTTCCGGGCTGCAGCGGAGTACGCCCGACCAGTAAATGAA
>JBEGNB010000062.1:0-4309 GCA_041182785.1 Bacteroidota bacterium | reverse complement strand
AAATTAACTTTGCTGGCTTGCAATACACTTTGCAAACATATTTTTCTGTTCATCCTGCTACAGCTTCAACTGACAGTCACAACAACATTCGAATGGCAAGAAAACAATACTCTGTACTTGTTTGGCTCTTGCTCCTGATACTGCCGGCTGGTATCCGGGCACAGGAGTTGAGCATCAGCGGCACCGTCAGGGATGCCGGCAGCAAAGAGACGCTCCCGGGCGTCACCGTCACCATCAAAGGTTCCTCCCGGGGCACAACCACAGACACTGACGGCAGATACACCATCAAAGCACAAGGAAGTGATGTACTTGTATTTCAGGTTGTCGGTCTGGAGAAACAGGAGTTGCCCGTGGAAAACCGCACCCGGATAGACGTACTGCTGGGAGAAAGCACATCGCTGCTCAGCGATGTGGTAGTGGTGGGATACGGCGTCCAGAAAAAAAGTCAGATAACCGGAGCTATAGCATCCATCAGTAACAAGGACTTCAAAGACCAGCCAGTGTCCAACCTGGCGGGCAGCATACAGGGTCGCGTTTCAGGTCTGAACGTGACAACGCCCTCAGGCACCCCCGGTGCAGGTCTGCTGGTGAACGTACGCGGAAACCTCAATCCGCTGTATGTGGTGGATGGTATCCCGATGCTCAGCGAGAGCAATTCCAGTCTCTCCACGGCATTCAACCTGCAGGGAGAATCGGTGGGATCCGGACAAACACTGAGTTCCGTTTCGGATATCAATCCGAATGATATTGAGTCTATAGAAATTCTGAAAGATGCATCAGCTGCCGCCATTTACGGCGCCAGGGCTGCCAACGGTGTAATTCTGATAACCACCAAACGGGGAAAAGAAGGCAAGACGGAGGTGAATTTCAACGCCTACACTGGAATACAGCAGGCGGCGCGCAAGATCAAATTCATGGATTCCGGTCAATTTCTGGATCTTATTGAAGAAGCGCGCAGGAACGATCTGGCTATTTACAACAGCGACAACAGCGCTTTTGGTGAAGACTTTGACCCGTCGGTTCTGACAGAGCCGCTCGACAACTTCAATCTCGACGAGTCGGCCAATACAGTCTGGCTCGATGAGGTAACCCGCACAGCGCCGATCAGCAACTATGAGCTGTCCATGCGCGGGGGCGATGCGCGCACCAGATTCTTCACGGCCATGAGTTATTTCGACCAGACGGGGGTCGTGATTGAGAACTACTACAAACGGCTGAACCTGCGTCTCAACCTGGATCATCATATTACGGACAAGTTCACCGTCGGACTGAACCTCAGCAACACCTTTTCCCGCAACCGCCGCAGTTTCAATGATGATACCTATACGGGCGTAATTACCAATGCCATCGGTGCTTCGCCCCTGATGCCGGTTTATGAGGAGGATGGCTCCTATTCGGCATTTGAGAATTATCAGGCGAGCTGGCTTTCCGACAATCCGGTGAAGTCGGCAAAAGAAATCAGGGCGTTTACCAACAATTATCGCGTGCTGGCTACAGCTTACGGCGAATACGCCTTCCGCCCGAACCTCCGCTTCAGGAGCAGTTTTTCCACCGATGCGGCCTTCCTTTTTGACAACCAGTTCAAATCAGCTCTCACTGCCGATGCGGCCGCGGTGGGAGGAGAAGCTTATGAGGCTGGCTTCCGGGCTGTCACGTGGCTGAACGAGAATACACTCACCTATACCAAAACCAGCGGGAAAAACAACCTGACCATCCTGGGCGGTATTACCGAACAGCGCACACAACTGGAGCGGAACAGCATAACCGGACAGGGCTTCCCGCCCTCCGGACTGGAGAAAATATCGAGTGCCGCCAATATCGTGGGAGCCAGCTCCAGCGGAACATCCTTTTCCCTCCTCTCCTTCCTTTCTCGCGTCAACTACGCCTACAACGACCGCTACCTGTTCACTGCCACCATGCGTGCTGACGGTTCCTCGCGCTTCTCGAAAGACAACCGTTTTGGCTATTTCCCGTCTGCATCGGCGGCGTGGCGTATCAGCAGCGAGGATTTCTTCAACAGGAATTTTTTCACCGACCTGAAAATGCGTCTGAGTTACGGCATCACGGGCGACCAGGAGATCGGTGATTTCGAGAATGTCTCCTTTTATTCAGCAGCCAATTACGACAACCAGGCTGGCATCGCCATCAGAAACATAGCCGACCCGGCCCTCTCCTGGCAGTCCAACCGCATGCTGAACGTCGGTCTGGACTACGAAATAAAGGGCGGGCGATTCAATGGTTCGCTCGAGTTCTTCAAGTCCAATAAAACACGCCTGCTAAGCCGGGATGCCATTCCGGGTACAACAGGTTTTGCCACCGTCACACGCAACAGCGGCGAAGTGCAAAACACCGGTGTGGAGGGTAACCTGACGGCCTATCTCCGCAGGGGCGGCGATTTTAACTGGACACTGAACGTGAACGGCACGTATGTCAAAAATGAAATCAGGAGTCTGAGCAGCGACGAAATATACCTGAATGCGTTCAGCGACCTGGAGGCTTCACACATCCTGAAAGTCGGCGAACCCATCGGTTCCTTTGTGGGACTGAACTTCACAGGCATTGACCCGCAAACGGGCGATGCCACTTACGAAGACACCAATGGCGACGGCATCATTGACTACGACGACGCTCAGATAATTGGAAAAGCACTTCCGACATTCTTCGGGGGAGTGACCAACAAATTCAGCTACAAGAACTGGGACCTGAGCATTTTTGCCCGTTTTACAGGAGGAAACCAGGTGTACAATCTCATGCGGGCGACCTCCGACAACCTGGGCTACAGTAACGACGGCGGACTTTCATCGGTGTATGCCAACAACAGAGCCGACCTGGTGAACCGCTGGCGCAAACCGGGAGATATTGCCGAATACGGACGCGCCTCGTTCATCAACCCCAACTTCTTTATCAATTCATCCCAGTTCCTGGAAAACGGCGCCTTTGTGCGCATACAGAATGTCAATCTGAGCTACACTTTTCCTAAAATCGGAAAATTCAGCAACATGATGGTGTATCTGGAAGGACAAAACCTCTGGCTATTCAGTCAATACAAAGGTTTTGATCCGGAAGTTTCATCCAACGGCGCTTCCACCGACCGTACAGCGGGAATTGACTACGGCGCATATCCGCAGGCGCGCACCATCACACTGGGTGTTAACCTCAAACTGTAATACCATGAAAAAAAACTGCATATTCACACTACTCGTTGCCATTTTTGGATTCTCTTCCTGCAACTTTCTGGATCAGGTATCGCCCAACGATATCAATGCCGATGGGGCTATCAGGAGTGCTGCCGACGCCGAAGCGGCTTTGCTGGGTGTTTACAGCACATTGCAGCAGGGCGCATACTATGGCGGCCAGTTTCCGCTGATGGGTGAAGGATTGTCGGATAATGCCACTACCGGCGGGTATTCATACCTGTCGCTCGACCAGATTGGCAACAAACAGGTAACACCTGCCAATGCACTGGTACAGGATCTGTACATCAGCATGTACCGCACCATTGTAAACTGCAATTACCTGCTGCGGGCATTGCCCGAAGTGACCGGGCTGGAAGATCAGCGCAGGCAGGAGATAGAGGCTCAGACGAGAGCCATACGCGCAATGGCTCATTTCGATGTGCTCCGCTATTTCGGTGAACACTGGGATGAGGGTTCTGCGTACGGAATACCGGTAATCGCCGAAGTACAGGAAATTACCGATGTGCCGGTCAGGGCGACCGTCAGCGAAACATACTCCTTTGTCATTGACGAACTGAAAGCGGCACTCGCAGGCATCAATCCTGACGACGACCGGGTACAGTACGTCAATATTCACACCATTAACGGGTTACTTGCTCGGGTTTATCTGTACAAAAAGGATTACGCCAACGCCATTTTACATGCCAACAGCGTAATAAGCGACAGTCCGTACAGTCTGCTCGATGCCACGCTGTATGGCGACATATTCAGTTCCCGCCGCAGTTCGGAGTCTATTTTCGAACTGGCATTCAACAAGCAGAACCGAAGTGACTTCAACGGACTTACCTACAGCCGTGATGACGCACTCAGAACGGAATTGTTCTATCTGGCATCTGCAGATCTGAACAACTTCTTTCAGAGCCGCCCGGGTGATGTGCGCGCTGCCCTGCTTGATTATGACGTCAACCGTAACGATGTAACCATTGTTCCCGACGGACGCACACAAAAGTATCGGGGCGAAGACTCCCGTGACAATCCGGCATACATCCTCCGACTGGCGGAGATGTACCTTGTTCGTGCCGAGGCACAAGGCCGTTCAGCCGGACTGGATGATCTGAATCTGATACGTACAC
>JBEGNB010000061.1:0-5305 GCA_041182785.1 Bacteroidota bacterium | reverse complement strand
CCGTATACCCGGGTAGCCAAACGCGACCACGTCATCTCCGTGTTCCGCGCGATGAGTAGCCCGTATACCCGGGTAGCCACACGCGACCACACCATCTCCGTGTTCCGCGCGATGAGTAGCCCGTATACCCGGGTAGCCAAACGCGACCACACCATCTCCGTGTTCCGCGCGATGAGTAGCCCGTATACCCGGGTAGCCACACGCGACCACACCATCTCCGTGTTCCGCGCGACGAAAAGCCAACACACCCGCGTAGCCACACGCGACCACACCATATCCGCGTTCCGCACGACGAAAAGCCCATGTACCAGCGTAGCCAGACGCGACCACGTCATCCCCGCGTTCCGCGCGACGAGCAGCCACCATACCCGCGTAGCCACACGCGACCACACCATATCCGCGTTCCGCACGACGGCATGCCAACATACCCCCGTAGCCACACGCGATCACACCATCTACGCATTCCGCGCGACGAAAAGCCCATACACTCGGGCGGCCAAACGCGACCATACCATCTCCGTGTTCCGCGCGGCGAAAAGCCCATACATCCGGGCGGCCAGATACAACCCTACCCACCTCAATATCTACGTACTTCAACAAGATTTCCGGGTAATTGCCAGATAGTCCGGCGGGATCCGAGTACAAAGTACATTTTTTCCCAAGGCTTCGCCGTTCATAAGTTACAGGCACTTATGTTCAAAGGAAAATTGCGGATGTTGAATTTTGGTCATTGTTTATGCCGAAGCACGCACAAAGTTAGTCATTTGGGGTAATGTACAGTAACAGAGTTTACGAGCTTGTTCAGGATTCTCTTACCGAGTCAAAAACGTCTCATTTTTCGCCATTTTTCACCTTTTTTCAGTTACGTAGCTCCGGCTATGCGCCTTCAAAATGCAAAAACTGACAAAAAATCAGCCTGTTTTTGCCACCGGCAGAGAATTTTGAAAAAGCTCTAATTGTCGTATCCCGCTTGTATAAAAAAGGGCCGCCCCGGTTATCCGGAGCGGCTCTTTTTATATGTAAAATATCCTGTTTTAATCCACAATCATTTCCGCTCTGTTCAGTTCCTGTTGTGCCATCAAAACCGGCAGCTCCCTGAACTCGTACTGCTGATTGCGCAGGCGAGGCACAAAACCGGCCTCGCGTATGGCGTTTTGAATACCATCGGCCGTAAACCGGAAGCGTGCTCCCGCAGCCGAAACCACGTTCTCCTCAATCATAATACTGCCGAAGTCGTTGGCACCCGAGTGCAGACATACCTGCGCCACCTGCTTGCCTACGGTCAGCCACGATGCCTGTATGTTCACGACGTTGGGCAGCATGATGCGGCTCATGGCAATCATGCGCACGTACTCATCGCCCGTGACCGCGTTGCGCGCGCGCTTGATCTTCCGCAGAATCGTGTCCTCATCCTGGAATGGCCAGGGTATGAATGCCAGAAAGCCCTTCGCGTCGGCCGGCTTCTCGCTTTGTACCTGCCGGATAGCCGCAAAATGCTCCATCCGCTCCAGATTGGTTTCTATATGCCCGAACATCATGGTAGCCGAGGTGGTCAGGCGAAGCTGGTGAGCTGCCCGCATAACGTTGAGCCACTCTTCGCCGCCGCACTTGCCCTTGGAAATGAGCCTGCGCACCCGGTCGCTCAGTATCTCGGCGCCCGCTCCGGGCAGCGAATCAAGTCCCGACTCCTTCAGCGCCTTCAGCACATCGTAATGGCTCATGCCCTCCAGCTTGGCCACGTGTGCTATCTCGGGCGGGCCGAGCGCGTGCAGCTTCAGGTTCGGGAACTCCGACTTCAGCTGCCTGAACAGGTCGGAGTAATAGGCCAGTCCCAGATCGGGATGGTGTCCGCCCTGCAGCAGCAGTTGTTCGCCGCCAAACCGGAAAGTCTCCTCAATCTTTACCCGGTACTCCTCCATCGAGGTGATATACGACTCCTCGTGGCCGGGTCGGCGGTAAAAATTGCAGAACTTGCAGTTGGCAATGCACACATTCGTCGTATTCGAGTTGCGGTCAATAATCCACGTGACCACATCGCCCGGCACATGATGCTGTCGCAGGGCATTGCCCACGTACATCAGCTCGGCTGTCGCGGCATTTTCAAAGAGAAAGACGCCCTCTTCCGGTGTCAGCCATTCGAGGCGCAGGGCGCGGTGCAGTAAATCGGAAACATTCATAGATGTAGCGCTTGAAACGCAAGGAAAGGGGGACAGGGTGTTGGGTGAAGGGTTTGGTATTCTTCAGAAACAAGATACAGGGGGGAATGTTTCTGGATTTTTGGGGAAAATGTTGAACATCAAATATCGAACGCCGAAGTAAAATGAGGTATTTGTCTGGAGTGAACGGTTGGGCTCTTTCTTTCGATTGTAAACTCCCGATCACCATCTTGTTTTTCCGGCTCCTCTCGGTGGGGTTTCAAGGTCTCCGCTCGGGATTTCCGGTTTTATTTAACCGCAAAGGTACGCAGAGGTAACCGCAGAGTTACGCAGAGTTATCTTTCTCTGCGTAACTCTGCGTCTTTCTCTGCGAAACTCTGCGGTTAAAAAAACGGGTTCGCAGCATATAAAATCATTTATCAGCAGGAAAAAAGGTATTCTGGATACACCTGTGGTATCAAAATATGCCTGCTGACTCAGGCCGCTGTATTTCCACGCCTGCAGGTAATGCTGCATCAGCGCAGATTCCTGTACCGGTTCGTGCCGTATGAAAATCTGTCCGGGGCAAATGTCTTCGTACTGAAAAAACGAGACAAACTTTCCTGAATTTACCCCCGAAAAAGCACAACAAAAGTCCAAAATACCTCATTTTTGCACCCCATACCCTTCACCCACTCCCCCATACCCTCTCACTATGATCAAAACAACCTACCTCGGCGATCTCCGTACAGAAGCGGTACACCTGCGCTCCGGTACCCGGATTATCACGGACGCCCCGACCGATAACCAAGGCAAGGGAGAGGCGTTTTCTCCGACTGACCTGTGTGCTGCCTCCCTGGCGAGCTGTATGCTCACCATCATGGGTATCAGTGCCCGGAACCACGGACTGAACATAGACGGTGCCAGCGCCTCCATCAATAAAATCATGGCCTCCGACCCGCGTCGCATTGCGCGCGTTGAGATCAGGCTGGAGGTGCCCGGCAGCCAGCTCGACGAGCGGCAGCGGAAAATTCTCGAAACGGCCGCGCGCACCTGTCCGGTGGCGTTCAGCCTTGCCGAGGGCGTGGAGCAGGTGGTGGAGTTTGAGTGGGTGTGAAGCTCTAACTGATCTTTCGTTTGTTGCCAAAGGAGCTGAATACCGAAAGTACCGCTATCACATTGCCATTGCGTGTCACTACGCCGTCGAAATTTCTGCCCCAGGAGAAATTGAGCGACATGGCCGGCCTGAATTTATACTCCACATTGAGTGTGGCCCGCCAGCTGGCAGGCAGCGCTTCGGATTGCAGGGGCTTGCGGTATATGGCCTCCCCGCTGGCCGTGAACTTGCTCTCGGCAGGCGCATAAATAAATCTGGCACCGCCGTCAAATGTGCTGTACGCTTCTTCCAGATAACCTGCCGAGTGCAGGTACCTGGTCATAAAGAGGAAAGAAATGCCTTTTTCACCCTCGTAACCCCCGCTCAGCCACACGCCCGCGCGCGAGACCGACCGCTGCTCAAAGCGGCCTCCGGGGAAATCCTGCACAATACCCGCTGTCAGATCCAGTTTGAAACCCGTACGTGTCAGCCGGATGTCGTGCAGTTGTTCTTCCAGCATCTCCGTTTTCTCGGAATTGAAATTGTTGAAAAACTTTTTCCGGTAAGCTTCGGCCTCTTCATTCCGACCTTCATCGAGCAACTGATTGTACCGCTCGTCGTTTTTCAGGCGGTAATTGAGTGTATCGGTGAATTCCCGCAGCGCCGCCTGTGCGAGTGCCAACCGCTGTGCTACATCCCCGGAGAATCCGCGGCCGCGCAGCAGACTCGTTTTCAGTCCGAATGCCATCTGCGTGAACGTGTCAATATCATTGCTCCTGACTGCGGCCGAAAGGGTAAGCCCCTGCCAGATATTGTCGGTTACCTTGTTCCCCGAAAAGGACTGGTAACTGATTTTATTGCCGGCAAACAGCCAGGCCGGAGCGATTTCCACGGCGTAGTTGGAAGGCAGCTGGCTCAGCGCTCCGCTGTTGGCCACCGAAACTAGGAAGTCGGACACATCGCGCGGTTTGTCAATTTCAGCAGGCGAAAATCCGAGCATGGTGGCGGCCGGCGTAGCGGGTGCTGCCAGCAACTCCAGCGTACACTCGTCCTGCGCAAGGAGGTGCCCCCCTGCCAGTCCGGAGAGAATACAGGTCAGAATTATCTTTTTCATGGTATATATCAGGATTTGGTGAAACGGAAATAGGCTTCATAGACAACCACATCGCCCTGGTTGCCGGCTTCTGTCTTCAGCGTGAAATTGAAATCATTCAGTCCGCCCGACAGAATGAATTGTACCTGTGTGTCCTTGCCGTTTGCGGCGGCTACCGTTACCAGAATGGACAGCCGCTGCCCGTGCAGGTCGGTGTCCTTGCCCAGGGCGATGAGCTTGCCCGACTCAATCTGGCCATTCAGCGTATCGGGCGACTTCATGTTCGGCCTGACATAATACCGGCCCTCACTCATCTGTCCGTTGCCGATGTGTACTTTCAGGGTGAGTTCACTGCCGTCGTAGCGGACGGGATATTTCTGATTTATCAGTGGAGCGGGTATGGTAGCCATATTTAATTTGATTTTGGTGAATGATATGCGGGGTCAAATATAGTGTAATTTAATATGCATTTCCGAAAAACAAGAATTACATTTGCTCCAAAATACCAATCGCTTCAATATTAACAGTTGAATCAATGGAATACGATATCTTTATCAGTTACTCACACGAAAATAACCGCGCATATGACAACTGGGTACACACCTTTTGCGAGCGCCTCACGGATGATTACTTTTCCAGAGTAGGACGAAAACCAAAGATTTTCCTCGACAAGGGGGATCTGAGGGCTGGTGACACGCTGAACGGTAAAATTGCTGCCGCTCTCGACCAGTCGCTGCTTTTTATTCCCGTGCTCTCTCCTGTATATCTGTCCAGCGAATGGTGCCGGAAGGAGTTCCTGTATTTTATGGACAAACATAAAAAAAGGCTCGTTCTCGACAACAGCAGCCGTATCGTCCCTCTGAAATTCATGCCCTATGAAGATTATGAGCCCGAATCCGCCTGGGCCTCCGAGGTGAAAACCATCATGGATTTTCTCGAAGGGAAAGAAATTCTATACAAGGATTTTTACCGCGATCTGCT
>JBEGNB010000060.1:0-8479 GCA_041182785.1 Bacteroidota bacterium | reverse complement strand
AGTCCGGACTGGAGAAGGGATTTATTTTTGACAATGGAGTTCTCAGTCGTTTCGCCTACTACAATATTGCTGCGGCCGGACTGCAGGCAGGTGAACTGGAATGGGTGCGTTTTTTTATTCAAGAATACCGTAACCGGCTGGAAAAAAAATACCGAGAGAGCCTTTTCAGTTTCAATCTGGCCCGACTGGAGTACGCCTGTCAGAACTACGGATATGTACTGGAATTGCTGCAGCACGCCAATTACAGAGATATTTTGCTCAATCTGTCGGCCAAAACCTTGTTGATAAAAACATACTATGAACTCGACGAATTTGATGCACTTACCTCGGCACTGGATGCCATGCGCAACTATATCAGAAGGAAGCGGGTAATAGGCTACCACCGCACCAATTACCTCAATTTCACAAGATACATGGAAAAGCTGGTCAGTCTCAATCTCTCCGATCGAACTTCGGTGGAACGATTCATCACGGCGCTTAATGCGGAGGCTGTACTTTCGGAAAAGGCATTTTTTCTGTCACAAACCGGATAGCACAAGAAAGGGGGCATCATCCGTACGACGATGCCCCCTGGTGGAAAAGCCTATTTACTGAAATGTCTTGCTTCGAGGTCCGGACGACTATGCATTCAAGTAAATGCAATTGAATTGCCCAGAGGTTTTTGATAGTGCAAAAGTATGCTACCTTTGCCTATCAATCAAAATGATATTTTTTATGAACAAATAGATTTTGTTTATGAATCTGCAACAAATGGAGTATATCATCGCCGTGGAGCAGCATCGGCACTTTGCCAAAGCAGCAGCGGCCTGTTTTGTTACGCAGCCCACGCTCAGCATGATGATACAGAAGCTGGAAGAAGAGCTGGGAATCAAGGTGTTTGACCGGAGCAGGCAGCCGGTAGTTCCCACTCCTGCGGGTGAAATTGTGATCGGGCAGGCCCGGGTTATCCTGCAGGAGGTACATATTATGAAGGACCTGCTGAGGCAACAGAAGCAGAATCTGACCGGCGAGTTGCGCGTCGGAATTATTCCGACCCTGGCTCCTTATCTGATTCCTCGTTTTGTGAACAGTTTTCTGGAGAAATATCCCGAAGTTAACCTCTCTATCTCGGAGCGCATAACCGATCAGGTTGTCCGCGATCTGAAAAATAATGACCTGGATGTGGGTGTCCTTGTCGGTCCCCTGAACGATCCTTCCATCCGGGAAACTCCGCTGTTTTACGAGCCGCTGCTGGTCTATTCCTCACACGGTTTCGACAAAACTTACCTGTTGCCGGAGGATATTGATCCGCGGGAACTGCTGCTGCTGGAGGAAGGTCATTGTCTGCGGTCCCAGATCATGAATCTGTGCGAACTGAGGCATCGCTGGGTGAGTCGCCTGAGTTATGAAACGGGCAGTCTGGAAACGCTGGTCAGACTTGTGGCATCGGGGAACGGGGTTACTATATTACCCGCACTGGCAGCAGAAATACTGCCTGAAGAGCAAAAGAAACGTGTATTTCCGTTTCTGGCCCCCGCGCCGGTGCGCGAGGTAAGTCTGGCCATCCACCGCAATTTTCTGAAACGCGATCTGATTGAAGCGCTCGGTGCCGAGGTGCGGGCGGGTGTACCGGAAGAATATCATTTCAGGGGCGAAACGGTGCCTGTTTCCCTGCATTCGTAACGGCTATTCTGCCGGATGTTGGTAATTATCGTTCTTTTTTTCGTTCAGAACGCCAATTGAAATACTACCTTCGCTCCCTCAAAGTTAAAACAAAGAGAATATCTGAACATGAACGCCGGATTTCCAACCGAAAAAGGGATTATCAAACACGTAGCTGTAGCCGGTAATATCGGTGCGGGAAAAACTACCCTCACTGAAATGCTGGGCCGCCATTTCGGGTGGGAAGTACACTATGAAAATACGGAAAACAACCCCTATCTGTCTGACTTTTACATGGATATGAAGCGCTGGTCGTTCAATCTTCAGGTGTTCTTCCTGTCGAGCCGCTACCAGCAGGTGCTGCAAATCCTGGCCGGGAACAAAACCGTTATTCAGGACAGAACGATCTACGAGGATGCCTTTATATTCGCCCCCAACCTGGCGGATATGGGCCTGATGGAACGCAGGGACTTTGAAAATTATCTGACGCTGTTCCAGTCAATTGTATCGCAGGTACGCGCGCCCGACCTGCTCATTTACCTCAAGGCAAGTATTCCGACGCTGGTTGAGCATATACAAACCCGCGGTCGCGACTATGAGGGAAGTATCAGTATTGATTACCTCAAGCGCCTGAACGATCGGTACGAAAACTGGATAAGCGGCTACCGGGAGGGCAAGCTCCTGATTATCAATGTGGATAATCTCGATTTCTCCAATAACAAAGAGCACTCCGGAAAGGTGCTTGAAATGGTGCAGGCAGAACTGCACGGTCTTTTCTGATAATGGATATCGAACAGTTTCGCACGTATTGCCTCCAAAAAAAGGGGGTAACGGAAGAATTTCCTTTCGACGAAGTCACTCTTGTGATGAAGGTCATGGGAAAGATGTTCGCCCTGACTGGCCTCGACAGCGAGCGCTTCACGGTCAATCTCAAATGTGACCCGGATTACGCGCTCGAACTCAGAGAACAATATGAAGAAATTATCCCTGGCTGGCACATGAACAAATCGCACTGGAACACGGTGGATTTTGAGGGTAACCTGGAGCAGACCTTGCTTCGCCAGCTGATAGATCAGAGCTATGATCTGGTAGTGAAAGGCCTCAAAAAATCAGTAAAAGCGGAACTGGACGCGCTCTAGATATGTACCAGTCGGGTAGCGTAAGCCTCGGGAGCCAGTTTGTCGAGCCCGCCGCTGCCCGAAGGAAGAAACTGCCACGGTGTTGTCTGTTTAGACCAGTTGAATTCGGTGTTCAACTGATACTTCCGCCTGTACTCCAGGGGAGTGGAATTCCGGTATTTCCTGAACAGTCTGTTGAAGTTGGCCAGGTTGTTGAAGCCCGAGCTGAAACAAATCTGGTTGATCGTCTTGTCGCCGTCGAGCAACATTTTACAGGCGTGCCCTATACGCACGTCTATCAGAAACTGGGTAAAACTCTTGTTGGTGTTCTTCTGAAAAAAGTGACTGAATGCTGACTCGCTCATATTCACCAGCGCCGCCAGGTGGCCTATTTTCATGTTCGGATCGGCAAAATTTTTCAAAATATAGGCATAAGCCACCTGCATCCGGTGATTGTCGGTTTTAACAGCCTGCGGTGTGAATCCCTCGCTGGCCAGAAATGACCGTTCCTCCGCTTTGGACAGCATATCGAGCAGGGTGAAAAACTCGATCACATTCGCAAATCCCTTGTCCTGTGTCAGACTCAGCAGCACGGGAATTGCCTCCCCGATGGTCTTGTGCGAGAATTTGATACCCCTCACCGAGTCTGTCAGCAGTTTCCTGACCTTGTAGAAACGCTCCTTCTGCATCAGGTGTGCATTGAAAAGATCCATACCAAACTGTATGGTTACCACCCGGTAATGTTGCCCGCCAGCCAGCAGGGCTGCATCCGCGTCCCACTTGTGATACAGATAGGGACCCAGCAACACCATGTCGAATTCGTTGTACCGCTCGGTTGAGTCGCCTACAATCCGTGTGCCGCTGATGCCAGCCACGAGGTTCAGCTCGTACTCCGGGTGGTTGTGAATGGGGTAGTCGAATCCGTTACTCACCGAGTCGAGTACCACAAACAAATCATGCTCCTTGAGCGGCGTTATTTCACGATATACTTGCATGATGCAAAGTTTCAGAAAAAGTATCAGATTATTGCAGTAAAGTATTAGTTATTCGTTTTGGCGGGTACCACTTTTGCAACATCGTTAACCGTCAATCTGTTCATGATAATCAGGGAAAAAGTTATGAAATTGTTTTTCAACGCGAATAAAATTGGGAGCACGGCCAGACTGGTGGTATTATTTTCAGTTTTGCTGTCTGCAAATGTCTCTGTTTTCGCCCAGAAAACGAATGTTTCGGGGATGGTAAGGAGCTCGGACGATAACTCGCCGCTCATAGGTGTCAGTATTCGTGAAAAAGGGGGCAAGGGCGGAGCTGTCACCGATTTTGAAGGAAAGTTCAGGTTGGAAACTGAATCAGGAGCTGTTCTTTCTTTTTCCTACACCGGCTACGAATCGCTGGAAGTGCCGCTCGCCGGCCAGACTACGCTGGAGGTGTCGCTTCGCCCTTCCTCCGGTGTACTCGAGGAATTCATCGTAACCGGCTACAAACGCGAATACAAATCGGATGTGGCCGCAGCCATATCTTCGGTCAAGTCTGAAGATATTGAGAAACTGGTGGTGCTGGGGGTGGATCAGGCCCTGCAGGGTCAGGCGGCCGGTGTGCAGATTACCCAGACAACCGGAGCGCCGGGCGATGATATCGCGGTGCGAATCCGCGGAGTGGGTACACTGAACAACAATAACCCGCTGTTTATTATTGACGGAGTGCCCACTACCGGTAACATTAATACGTTCAGTACCAACGATATCGAGCGTATTGAAGTGCTGAAGGACGGCGCCGCTGCGGCTATTTACGGTGCCCGTGCGGCCAACGGGGTGGTGGTTATTACCACTAAAAAAGGCAAAAGTGGCAAGCCACGCTTTAATTTTGATACCTACGCCGGCATGTCGGAGGCATACCGGCTCCCCGAACTGCTCAATTCCCGGGAGTATCTGGAAATCAGAAACGAGGCTATCAATAATGCCAACACGCTGCGCCCGCTGCCCAATCAGTTGCAGACGTATGATTTGTCCATACTCGACACGCTGCCCGACAACAACTGGCTCGACCTGGTTTTTAACCGGGCGCCCATGCAGCGTTACGCGCTGTCTGCCAGCGGCGGAGGCGCCAACAACTCTTACTATATCCAGGGTGAATACCTCGATCAGCAAGGGGTTTTCCGCGGACAGGGTTTTAAAAAGTACGGGGTGCGCTTCAATGGCGAGGTGGGCAATGGCTGGCTGAAAGTGGGAAACAATATTTCCTTCGCTTTCACCGACCGGAAAGTAATCAACTCCTCCGGCGACGGTTATGGCCCGGGAAATGAATTGAGTGGTATCCGCTACACGCTCATCGCTGCGCCTCTTTTCCCGATTTATCAGCGCGACGGGTCGTATTATAACGTATCCTCCCTGCTCGGTGACCCAACCTTGTTCGGCGATGGTAATGCCAATCCACTGGCATTTATTGATGCCACCGACTGGACTATTCAGCGGAGCCGCATTTTCGGGAATATCTATGCGCAAATCAATCTGTGGAAAGACAGGATTCACGCACGCACGTCGCTCGGGGGCGATTTTACTTTTGAAAACGAGAAAAGATTCAAGGAGAGGCTGTCTCAGGCCATTTATTCGCCCACCTCTCTCGCTGAAGGCCGGGTTTTCAACCGGAATCTGGTCTGGCAGAATACGCTGGATTACGGACAAACGATCGGTGAATGGCGAATCTCCGGTCTGGCTGGTATGGAGGCCATTCAGAACAATACCAATTACCTCGGCGCATCAGTAAACAATTTCAGAAGAACGGACCCGCTCTTCCGGTATATTGACAACTCCATTACCGAGGATATCAACAACATCGGTGCCAGTGGTATCGTCACAGAATGGGCGCTGCTGTCGTACTTCGGACAAGCCGGCCTGTCTTATGGAAACAGATATGTACTCAATGCGACTATCCGCCGCGACGGCTCTTCCCGCTTCGGTGTGAACAACCGCTGGGGATGGTTCCCTTCCGTCTCCGGTGCCTGGAATGTCTCCAATGAGTCGTTTTTCAAAAATGTCAGGTTTGTTTCCGGACTGAAGCTGCGCGCTTCATGGGGTGTGCTGGGTAATCAGGAAATCGGCAATTACCCGTACAGCTCGCTGATTTCGGTTGGCAACAAGGTGTATTCTTTCAACGGACAAATAGCCACCGGCTCGCAACTGGTGGAGGGCGGAAATGCCAATATCCGTTGGGAAACTACCACTCAGACCAACTTCGGAGCTGATATGAGTTTCTGGAATGACCGCCTGACTGTCATTGCCGACTACTTCACCAAACTCAGTGATGATATACTGGTTCGGGTTCCCGTTCCACAATCGGGTGGCGACCAGAATCCGCCGTTCGTGAATGCCGCCCGGGTGGAAAACAAAGGCTGGGAACTCAGTGCCATTTATAAAAACAACGGAAAAGAGTTCCAGTGGAGCCTGGGCGGCAATATCAGTGGTGTACAGAACAAAGTGCTCTCCATCGCCGACGGCGAACCGATTCTCGGCGGTTTCGGCCTTTCCGACGGCGCACTCACCAGAACCGAACCCGGTCAGCCCGTGGGATCCTTCTATCTCTGGAAAATGGAGGGCATCTTCCAGACACAGGAAGAAATTGAAGCACACGCTTTCCAGTCCAACTTCACGCGGCCTGGTGACGTGAAATTTGCCGATCTGAACGGCGATGATGTGATTGACGACAAAGACAGAACGCATGTGGGCAGTCCGTTCCCCGATTTTATCTTCGGCCTGAACGCCGGTATGTCGTGGAAACACTTCGACTTCTCCCTGCTGGCACAGGGCGTACAGGGCAACGACCTGTATTTCCTGTACGGCAACTTTGCCTACGAAACGCAATTGCGCGGGTTCAACTCATACCGGGATATCCTGAACCGCTGGACTCCCGAAAACCCGAGTACTACCTTCCCCAAGGTGAGTGTGGACGACCGCAATGGCAACCGCAGGGCATCCACCCGCTGGCTGTACGATGGCTCGTACCTGCGCGTGCGCAACGTGACCCTGGGTTACGACTTCAAACACCTGATACCGTCCGAGGCAGTTGGCTCCCTGCGCGCCTACGTTACCGGCCAGAATCTGCTCACGTTCACCCGCTATCCCGGCCTCGATCCGGAAATTCAGGCCAATACCAACGACACGCGCGGACTCGGACTCTCGTCGGACCTGGCGGTGGGTATTGACTGGGGAACCGTGCCGGCCCCCAGAACAGTCATCTTCGGAATTCAAATGCAGTTTTAACCCCCGAAACAAGTCATGGATATGAAAAAGATTACAGCACTCGCATTTGCCGTCTCACTGCTCGCCTCCTGCTCAGACATACTCAACAAACAACCGCTGGGTATTCTGGATTCGGGATCCTACTTCCAGACAGCCGACGACGCGGTACAGGCCGTGAACGCGGCCTATGAATCGCTTACCTTCAGTGTCACTAATAACAACTTTTACTGGGGTTTTGGCGTGCTTCCCTCCGACGAAGCCATCGTTGGTGGCGACGGATCCCGCCCCGGCCTGACGGAACTCGACTTTTTTACCTGGACACCCCGTACTCAGGAGCTCACCGATTTCTGGGCACTCAACTACAAAGGGATTGCACAATGCAACGTGGTGCTGGAACGCGTCCCTGATATCGAGATGGATGCTGAACTCAAGAACCGCGTCCTGGGTGAGGCTTACTTTCTGCGCGCTTATTACTACTTCCTTCTCACACAGGTGTTCGGCGACGTTCCGCTCTATACCAAGGTGACTCCCCCGGACGAACTCAAGATAGCCAAAACACCCGTGTCGGAAATACGCCGTCAGATTATTGCCGATTGTCAGACGGCATCCGGCCTTCTTCCGGTTCAGCACACACTGGCCAATACCGGCAGAGCCACAAGGGGCGCCGCCTTTGCACTGGCAGCCAAGACCAGTCTGTACGAGAAAAACTGGCAGGAAGCACTCACCTGGATTGAAAAGGTCAAATCACTCGGTATTTATGGCCTGATGCCTGATTATCTGGACAACTTCCGGGAAAACACACAAAACAACCAGGAATCGGTCTGGGAAATACAGCATACCAATCTGGAATCGGGCGTGGGCAACTCGCTCAATCAGTGGTGGGCCTCCAAGAAAGTCACCGACGGCTATGGCTTTGCAGAAGTGACACAGGCATACTTTGATGCCTTCGATCCGCTCGATCCGCGCCGCGGATTCACCATCGCAAAAAATAACGACCAGTATTTCGGGGTAGTGTATAAAAACTCGTTCTCTTCCACGAAACTGGGTGTGAAAAAGTATCTGCAGGCCAATACGGAGGTCACCCAAAAAGCCGACGGTGATATCAACTACACTGCGATCAGGTATGCAGAGGTGCTGCTCTGGGAAGCCGAGGCACTGGCGGAACTCGGCAGGGTAGAGGAGGCCAGGGTACCACTCGAGCTCGTGCGCGCCCGTGCCCGCGCACAGGCCACCAGTCCGGACACCGCCCTTCCTCCGGTAGTCACGTCAGACAAGCAGGAACTCATTGAGGCTATCAGAAAAGAGCGACAGTACGAACTCGGATTTGAGTGTCACCGGTATTTTGATCTGGTACGCTGGGGAATTGCAGATGCCGTACTGCCCGAATTCGAGACCGGAAAACACGAGGTGTTCCCGATCCCTCAGACGGAAATTGACCTCAACCCGAATCTGGTGCAAAATCCGGGCTATTGATTGCAGGAAAGT
>JBEGNB010000059.1:0-5769 GCA_041182785.1 Bacteroidota bacterium | reverse complement strand
AGTTCAGATTAATCACCCCTTTAACGGTCTGGTTGTCGAACAGGTAATTCCAGGCATTGAGTATTTCACCATTTCCACTCAAATCGCTGTTGCCGTTCATGGTGAGCCCGAAACCGGAGATGTTCATCTTGTTCGGGGTGAAATGACCTGCAGCCGACAGGTTGGTGATGTCATAAACATCGTATTTCAGTTTTCCGATTTTGCCGTCCATCACGAAATCCCAGCGGTCGAACATGGCCTCTTCTTCGGCTGGCACATCAGAGGGCACCACCTCACCGGTAGTTTCTTCTTCCATCCATTCGTTGGCGTCGAAGTAGCCGGATGAGAAGTTCATTTTTCCGGTCATGGTTTTGGTGGTACTGAAGTAGGCGAGCAGGTTGTCAATACTGCCGGATGCGCGCAGGTCGCTCTTGCCCAGTATGGCATCAAAATCCTGAATATCGAGGCGCTGCGGAGTCAGGCTGGTGGCGAGGTTGTTGATTTTAACCGTTGGCATATCGCTGGCCCGGTAGGTGATCCCGCTCATCCCAAACTCGCCTGACATATCCACCTGGTCGTACTGACCGGCATCTATCTGGCTCATGGCAGCGCGTATGGTCATGTTCGACCGGATGATACCGGAGAGCTCCTGAACTCCTTCCATGGGAAATGCCTTCGACAGTTCGCCCAGATTGAGTACGCCGCTCACGCGCGTGTCAACGGTCGGGTCGCTCTCCGGTGTTTTGAGGTTGAAGTAGCCCTCCAGCGGATTGGATCCGATTTTCAGTCCGAATTTCGGGATGTTTATCGTCATGTCGTTCATACTGGATGTCGGACTGTTGATGGTAGCATCCACGTTGATATCGGAAACGCCGAGCGGCAGGGCCGGGTATTTGAAATCGGCATTGCCCACCAGGAAGTGCAGTTTGAAAGCAGGATAAGTAGTTTCGTTATAAACCCCCTTGGCAAAGCCCTCAAATTTGATGGTTCCGTTGGCCTGCACACCGTTAAAATCCTGCGTATAAGCACCCGGAATGATACTCAGCAGGCTTTTGAAGGTATTGGCAGGAGTGCCAAATTTCAGATCCATGATGATATCCTCGGTGTTGTCGGGCATCTGAACAAAACCGTCGAGCGACATATCCAGGTCATTCACTTTCATCTCGTTTTCGCGGAAAGTGAATTTCATGTTTTTCATATCCATACCCAGCGTGGCTTTCCAGTAGGCTTTGGCTTTCGACAGATATTGAACACCGCCGTAGTTGACCGACAGCTTGTCGGCATCGGTTTCCATGACGAAATCGTACAGATCGCCGGCAAAGTTGCCGGAACCGCTGTGCTGAACACCCTCCAGCTCGGCAATCATCTCCAGACTCCGATCGTCGTAAAGGATTTTTCCGTCGGTAATCTCGTAGTACTCCAGTTTGATGGCCCCGGACGATTCTGCTGCGGGAGCTGTTTCAGGCACAGGCTTGGTGATGTCGTAGTTGGCATCGCCATTGCTCAGGGCATACACTTTTATTTCCGGCTTGTCAAAATAAAGACCATTTATGGAAATATTATCCCCTGAAATAGCAGTAAACAGGTCAACCGTGACGTCGAGGCGTTCGCATTTAACGAGCTTCACGCCCTCAAACGGACCTGGACCATTGGTTATTTCAAGCCCCTCCAGTCCGACTGACAACTGGGGGAAGTGTCTGAAAACGGAAATATTTACATCCCTGAAATCGAGGGTGGCGGTCAGACTTTCATTGGCAGCCTTTTTGACAGCCGCGATAATTTTGTCTTTAAAAAGGAAGGGAATGGCAGCCAGCACACCAATAATGACAACCAGGGTAATGGCGGTGATGGTCAGGATTTTTTTGAGTCGCATTTTACTGAAATTTGGGCAAAGGTAAGTTCAATCTGCTACCAGCCAAACGATGCATTTCGTCTGTTATTGCCAAGAGCTTCCACTTGTTTTGATTTTCCGGGAGCAACAAGATACACCATATTGCTCTGTTCGCTGAATTTCTCCAGCAACAGGTCATTTTTCACGAATATGCTGGCGGGGGAAGCTTCCAGGGACTGCGTTCTGAACTGGAGCAGGGTTTGCTCTTCCTTCTGCCGGATGGAGTAGAACTGAAGTTGCTGACGGCTGTTGTTGACATAGAGTTCCAGGTGTTGCTGAACGTACTGACTGATGGTCTCACGTGGGGGCAGGGGTGCACGCGGGTCGCCTGTGAGTGCCTGCGTGAGGTCATCGGTGAAAAGATATACCTTGATTTCAAAATGCCGGTCGGATGGCTCATAAATGAGCTCACACACGCTCATTTTGAAATCGTGCAGGAAGGGAAGAATGAGAAAGAGCCAGAACATTTTACAGATTTTCGAAAATCCCCTGCATCAGCAAGACCAGTGCTCCACCGCCACCCAGTCCTGAAACGTACAGGTTCCAGTCGCGGTGCCGAAAGTGAAAGAGGCCTGAAATTGCTGCATAAATACCAAAGAACACCAGTAAAATGGCAATTTGCCCGATTTCTATGCCTATATTAAACGAAAAGAGAGGCCAGACAATATCCCCCGATTCACCCATCAGTGCACTGAAGTAGTTGGCAAAGCCCATACCGTGGATGAAACCGAAGAAAAGAGCCATGGCGTAGTTCCACCGGATGGCTCCTGAAAAAACACCGGTCTCTTCCGTTTTTCCTCCGAAAGCCAGGTTGTACAGGCTTGTCAGTATGATGGTAACGGGTATGAGCAGTTCTACCAGATCCGACGGGATTCCGAGTATGTGTGAGCCCGCGAGCAGCAGCGTCGTGGAGTGCCCGATGGTAAAAGCCGTTATCAGCACGAGCAACCTGCGCCAGTCGGCCGGACGATACACGGCGCACAGGGTTACCAGAAACAGCAGGTGATCAAATGCCTGCGGATCGGCAATATGATGGAAACCCAGACTGATGAAGGTGCTGAATTCACTCATGGGCGATTCAGTTTGCGTTGCCGGGCCTTTTGCATCATGTTCATGCCCTGCTCAAACTTGTCGGTTTTATACACCTTGAACAGGGTGGGGGTGGCCGGAACAGGCGCTGTATTATTGCTCTCGTTGATATCGGCCAGCTCTTTCCACGGATCAAGTTTCACGCTTTTCACCTCCTTGTTCTTCACAAACACCTGTTTGAATTTCTTCTCGTTCTTTCTCCAGATTTCAACCGGAATGCGCTCAACTTCCTTTGTGCCGTCCGTGTATGTCCACTCCAGCACGACGGGCATGACCAGTCCGCCCTTGTTGCTGAAATAGAGCTGGTAATAATGTTTGTCGCCAAACAGTTTCTCCTTCTCTTCCCGGGTGAACACCTGATCGTATTTGATCATTTTGCTGGTGGACACACTGTCTTCCGTTTCCCACGGCTTGTAGAAAGTGTAGAAGTCCTGCAGGGAGGTATCCTGTTCCACGGGGAAGGTGATACCTGACTCGCGGTAACGCGTCTGGGTCAGACTTTCGAAGGGCTTTTCCTCTTTTCGTGTGAAAGAGCGCTCTTTTCTTTCGGGATTGTTTTCCATATCCACCCGCTTCCACTCGATGCTGTCGAGCGAGATATCCACGGCGTCCGTAGAGAAAAACCAGCCTCGCCAGTACCAGTCGAGGTCCATACCGCTGGCATCCTCCATGGTTCGGAAGAAATCGGCGGGTGTGGGGTGTTTAAATGCCCAGCGTCGGCAGTATTCCTTGAAGGCATAGTCGAACTGTTCGCGGCCCATGACCGTCTCGCGGAGGATATTGAGTGCTGTTGCGGGCTTTTTGTAGGCATTGGAGAAATAGTCAACGATATTCTCCGAATTGGTCATGATGGGCTCCAGCCTGTCTTTGGGCTGCGACATATAGTCTGTAATCGTATGGGGCAGGCCGTCGTCGGAGTCGTAGTTGTTATCCCATTCCTGTTCGGTGATGAACTGCATGAAGGTGTTGAGTCCTTCGTCGAACCAGGCCCACTGTCGCTCGTCGGAGTTGATAATCATGGGGAAGTAGTTGTGTCCTACCTCGTGGAAAATGGTTGTCAAGGCTGCCATTTTGCTGCCTTCCGAGTAAGTACCGTCCTCTTGTGCGCGACCCGGGTTGAAGCAGATCATCGGGTATTCCATTCCGTTTTGTGCTTCTACCGAGATAGCGGTGGGGTAGGGATACGGGATACTGAATTTACTGTATGTTTTGAGCGTATGTGCCACTGCCTTGGTGGAGTAGCGCCGGTAAATAGGGTAGGCTTCAATGGGGTAATAGCTCATGCAAATCACCTTTTTGCCTTCTCCGTTATCTACTGCCATGGCATCCCAGATGAATTTGCGGCAGGCGGTCCAGGCGAAATCGCGCACGTTTTCTGCCTTATAGTGCCAGGTCTGGGTGCGCTGACTGTGTTTTTTCTGCGTGGAAGCCTGTGCATCGGCCAGAGTCACGATTTCTACCGGTTCGGCGGAATTTTGCGCCTGTTTCCATTTTTTCAGGCGGTCGGCGCCCAGCGTCTGGTTGTAATTCTGGCAAACACCGGTTGATCCCACCACGTAATCATCGGGAAGTGTCATTTTCACCTCGAAATCGCCAAAATTAAGCGCGAATTCGCCGGTTCCGGTGAACTGGTCGCTCTGCCAGCCTTCAAAATCGCTGAAAACACACAGGCGCGGATACCACTGCGTGATGGTGAACAGGTAATTGTCGTCTTTGGGGAAGTACTCGTAGCCTCCGCGACCGAAAGTGATGTTATTAATTCGATCAATCAGAATGTATGACCATTCGATATTGAATTCGAACGTTTTACCCGGAGCCAGTGGCTCGGGCAGTTCGATACGCATAACCGTATTGTCAATAAAATGCTTGAGTGGTTTGCCGCCGGCATCTTTTACCGCATGAATTCGGTGGCCGTAATCATCAAACTCCGTCCAGGCCTGCAGCATGCGCATAGCCTTTTCGTTCATGGTTTCGCTGAGATTGTGCGGGTGAGCATGATGCAGATCATTTGTGGCAGCGTGCTCATTTTCGTCTAGCTGCAGCCACAGATAACGGAGTGTCTGTGGAGAATTGTTGTGGTATTTTAGCCACTCTTTACCTGTGAGTTCGTGTTTTTCCGGATTGAGCTGGCATTCGATACGGTAATCGCAGCGCTGTTGCCAGTAGGCAGGACCGGGAGATCCGTCGGCTGTCCTGTACGTATTGGGAGAGGGCAGCATATTGCCCAGTTGTTCGAAGGAGTAGCCATGGTTGGGCCTGTCCTGAGCTGCTGAGAAATTCGAGACAAGGATACAAACAACTGGCAGCAGCAGCGTTTTCACTGCGTTGGAAAACATTTCAGTTTGCATAACTGATGGTATGTATTTAGAAAAGGAGGCGCTAAAGTGCGGATAACCTCCTTCCCGGACGAGGTTTTTCGACATTTTTTTGTGTCAAAAGGTTAAACGACTTTACTCATTCATCAACTGGCACATAGCTTCATACAAAATCGGCGCGGTCTGCGGCCCTACCGAGTTAATCTCTCCGTACGGCGCTTCTTTCTGCTGGTATGTAAAGGGAGGTTTTTCATCCCACTGACTGAGTGGCAGTATATAACCTATAAAGTCGTTTGAAAGCCCGGTAATGAACCGGTATTCACCCGGCATCATACTTCTGAGCGGAATATTTTGTGAGGGAGGGTCCGGCGTAGCGCCCGGTAAAATCAGTGGCAGCCTGATAGTCCGGGTACCTGTCGTGCAGTCTGTAGTACAGATAAGTGGCAGTGGCAACAGCGATAACAGCCAGAAGTGTAAGAATTCGGCGAATAATTG
>JBEGNB010000058.1:0-6753 GCA_041182785.1 Bacteroidota bacterium | reverse complement strand
TGCCATCGGAATGAACGAACTGAAATTTCTCGCTACTGACGCCGCAGGAAATACCTCCGAATGTTTGGTTTCAGTCGAAATAACCTCTGTGCCCGCACCTGCTCCTGTGGCTGACCCCAATCCGGGATGTAAAAATGAAACAATCACAATAACTGCCACAGATGTACCCGGCGCTGTATATACCTGGGTAATGCTCCCCGGACTATCACTCGGTGAAACGACCAATACCTACGTAATTGACAGCCTGAAAGCATCAAACTCGGGAAAATATACAGCATCCTACACGCTGAACGGATGCACTTCCTCCATTGATACGGTGGACGTGCAATTCGTTGCACCCCCGGTTCCGGAGAGCGATATGTACGATTTCCCGACCGGAGTGAATGACACTATCTTCAACGTGCTCCTGAATGACGGAGTTGATACTGCCGATTATGAAATCTGCAACATCCTGCCCGCGAGTCTGCCCGACGGACTCACGTACCTCGGTAAAGGCAAGTTCAGATTTTCCGATGAGCTCGGAGAAGACATCTCCTTCGCATACCAGATATGTTACTGCGGCTTACCCGGCGATATGTCAACGGTAACAATCCGCGTTTTTGAATCGGATTGTTCGTTCATTCCCAACTTGCTCACGCCAAATGGCGATGGACTGAATGACTGGCTCGTGATTCCTTGCGTGGACTCTCCCGATTTTATGGATAACTCGATTATTATCTATAACCAGTGGGGCGACCTCGTTTTTGAGGATGAAGGATACACCAATGATCCCAATGATCCGGTCCATCCGGCCTGGCAGGGAACATTTAAGAACGAACCGGGCAAGGATTTGCCGGATGGCGTTTACTTTTACGTCTTCAAACCGGCGCCGGACGCGCTCCCAATCAAAGGTTTTGTTCAAATAAACAGGTAATTAATCCAGGTTTTGCCGATAATTTTGCACCCGCTTTATTCACGCAAACCATCAAATCCATTTAAGATGAAACGCAATCTGCTCATACTGCTCTTTTTCGTTGCAATCTCTGGCGTTTACGCCCAGCAGGAATCTCAGTTCACGCAGTTTATGTACAACAAGCTGCTGATCAACCCGGCCTACGCAGGCTCAAGGGGTGTCCCGAGTGTTACCGCTGTTTATCGAAGCCAGTGGGTCGGATTTGAAGGAGCCCCGCAGTCCATGCTTGCCACTTTCAACTCTCCTTTCCTGACCAATCGCGTGGGAGTAGGCCTGACAGTAGCCAATATTAAAATCGGTCTGAACCGCGATACATACGGTGCGCTCTCATACTCCTATGATCTGGTGGCACAGGAAAATGTGTCTGTCAGGTTTGGTATCTCGGCGAGTATCCGCTCACTGGCAATCGCCTATAACGAAGCCACAGTCATTGACATCGGCGACAACTCTGTCGCCAATCAAAAGGAAAATGATATCTTCGGGAATGTGGGTGCCGGACTGTACGCCACGCTGTTCAACCGCTTCTATGTGGGCTTTTCTGTTCCGCGTCTGTACTCCAACGTGACTGGTTTCACCAATAACAACGCTGTACTGCTGGCAAAAGAATACCAGCACTTCTACGGAATGGCCGGTGCGATTCTGCCGTTGAGCGATGATATCAGCCTGATGCCTGCCATCCTCATCAAATATGTGGCAAATGCTCCGCTGGATGCTGATATCAACCTGAATCTTGATATTAAGCAAAAGTTCACCGTCGGTACTTCATACCGGATGGGTGGCGACGGGTCTGGCGACTCTATTGATATGCTCGCCTTCTGGCAGGCTACCCCCAGGGTGGGCGTTGGCGTAGCATACGATTTCACGCTGAGCCGTCTGAAGGATTATAACGGAGGTTCTTTCGAGGTATTGCTGCAAGCTGATCTAAAGCAGGATGAAAAACTGGCTGGCAAGAAAAAAATGACTAACCCCAGGTTTTTCATGTAAAACCTCATGTCAATCATAAACAAAGGAATAATGAAGTCCATTCTCAAGACTATTATAGCACTGCTGTTTCTGGGTACCCTCGAGGTGAATGCCCAGAATGCCAGTGAACCGCCCAAAGTCGCTGTCAAAATTTCGAATGAAAAGCTGGTAAACACTGCCAGACTGGAGTTCAGCCCCACCTTCTATGAAGATGGTATCGTTTTTGTCTCATCCAATAACGATGTTACCAAAAAGAAGACGGTGGATGCCAATCAGACGCTGATGATGTCTATCCTGCGCTCGCGCCGGGGTACAAACGGTGAGCTGCAAACACCTGAAATGTTCTCCAAAGAGATCACTTCCATGAACCACGACGGCCCGGTTTGTTTCGACAGAACGGTGGAAACCATGTTCTACTCGAGTAATGCCGTAGTGGACGGAAAGGATCAGTTTGCCAAAGACAAGTACCAGCATACGCGCCTGTATATGTCCAAAAAGGTAAACGGCGCCTGGAGCAAACCGGAGCTGCTGCCTTTCAATAACAACGAGTTCGACGATTTCCACCCGTCAATCAGTATTGATGGCGACAAGCTGTTCTTCGCCTCCAACCGCCCGGGTGGATTCGGCAGTTATGATATTTATGTGTCCTACAAGGTAGGGGGCTCCTGGAGCGAACCCGTAAACCTCGGAAGTGAGGTCAATACCAGCGGCCGGGAGGCTTTCCCTTTCCTGCATGCCGACAATACACTCTATTTCGCCAGCGACCGCTCCGGCGGGAAAGGCGGATTTGACCTGTATTTCTCTGTGCTCAATGGCGACAAATGGACCAAGCCGGTCAGTCTAGGCGATCCGTTCAATACCTCATCCGACGACTTCGGCCTTATCGTTGACCTGAATAAAATTAACGGCTACTTCAACTCCAACGGACAAAGTGGTGGTGCCGGTATGGACGATATTTACAGCTTCCACGTCGAAAATGGTAACGTGGACGACTATCTGCTCCAGAACTCCCGCGTACCCGATATTGACCTGGATTTCAAAATGCTGGTGCTCGACAAGGTGTCGGGTAGCCCGATCCCCGGAGCCGATATCCAGATTCTTAATTACGAAGGCGGAAGTGTCATTGGAAAAGACGAAAACGGAAATCCTATCACGGTACAGAAGGTGAATGGCGATGATGTAATCAGTTCCACTCCTCCGGACAAAGCCATTACCGGCCAGACCGATACCAGAGGGCGGTTCGGTACCAACATGAAACCAGGAAATTATGTCGTGATTATTAATAAAAAGGATTTTCAGACAAAGCAGTACCGAATCCCGATTACCAAAACAGGAAATGAACTCACCGCTCAGCTGGAGCGTACTTCCGCCGCGGCCAACAAGGTGCAATGGACGGCTACGCTCTTCAATGCTGAAACCAACGACCGTATTGCCGGCAGTATGGTGGTACTTACGGATGAAAAAACAGGAAAAAAGGACACACTCATCACGGATGCCAGTGGTGTGATCGAACATTACATGACGCCGAATACAAAATATGCCGTTGAGGTATATCAGGGCGGCAGGCTCATCGGTACCGCCGATGTAGATACCAATGGCTGGAAACCCGAAAATCCGGTCAGGCAAAATCTGTCTGTATCTCCAATTGGCGCCGGTATAAAGCTGGAACTGCCGAATGTTTACTACAACTTCAACGATGCAACGCTGCGCCCCGATGCCAGAAAAGACCTCGATATGGTGGTGGCTATCATGAAGCAGCAACCCAGGCTGATGGTCGAAATCGCCAGCCATACCGATGCACGCGGTACCTTCACCTATAACGACGAACTCAGCCAGCGCCGAGCCGCCGGTGTTGTGGACTATCTGGTGTCGAAGGGTATCAATGTAAACCGGCTCGTAGCACACGGCTACGGCGAAATGGAACCCAGAAATCGCTGTAAAGACGGGGTGAAATGCTCCGAGCAAGAGTACGCACGCAACCGCCGAACCGAAATCAGGGTAACCAACGCAGCCTCCGGAACACCCGCCTCGGGAACGGCTGCTCAGGCACCCGGCAAGCCCGTCCCGGCCGCCAAGCCTGCTGATGTAACCGCTGAAACGCCGGTGAACGTAAATACCGCGCCAGCCAGCGCCTCCGGAGATGTAAAGAATGTTACTGAAAGAGGGTTTTATGTCATCTCAGGCTCCTTTAAACTCCTGAATGGCGCCCGTACCCGCGTCGAACAACTGCGCCGTCTTGGATTCGAAAGAGCCCGGATTCTTAAATTCCCCGATTCAAGTTTCTATGCAGTCGCCGTTGACCAGTTCGATACCAGAGCTGACGCCGACGCTGCCAGGGATGAACTCGTAAAAGGCGATTTGCCGGCTTTCATCAAAATCGTCAGGTAACACAAAAACTTTGTTGAACCCCGATTGTTTAGGGTTTAAGAAAATAATACATTCACTATGGCAATCATAATTACGGATGAATGCATCAACTGCGGTGCATGTGAGCCGGAATGCCCCAACAATGCTATCTATGAGGGAGGTGTTGAATGGGCAATCTCCGACGGAACTACCGTGAAGGGTCCATACACCCTCGAAAGCGGTGCCGTCACTGATGCATCGGTCAAACACAAACCTGTTTCCGACGACTATTACTACATCGTACCCGATAAATGTACGGAATGTACCGGTTTCCACGAGGAACCCCAGTGCGCCGCCGTTTGTCCGGTTGACTGCTGTGTACCCGACCCGGATGTGGTGGAAACCAAAGAGGTGCTCCTCCTCAAGAAGGAAAAACTGCATCTCTGATCAAGTCTGTAAACTTGTAATTGCCTGCCACTCTCCGGAAATGGCAGGCAATTTTTTTGGTACATGGCCGGGGTTTTCTACCGGAAGCAAAAATTAGCCGTGAAAATGATGGACACACCCTCAGTGCGCCCGATGCCAACTGATCAGATCCTGCAACTGACCAACCGATGAAATGCCGGCTATTATTCCATGCAGAGCCGGCTCCGATACAGCGTGGGTGTGCCCCAACTGCCACATCCGGCTAATCTTCATTCCCTTCTCCCGACTGTACTCTTCGGTCAGTATTTCGAGTCTCTTCGTCTGCTCCTCACTCAACTCGGGATTGCCTCCACGGGCAAGGTAGGTACTCGCAGCGGAATATTCCTCGCCCGGTAACTTGATGCCTCCGGCATTTATGCCATACGCATAGTACCGGTGTACATCCGGCGGAAACCACGGGCTATATCTCCCGAGATCGGAAAACAGGACATTATGCTTCACCTGTATGTCAAAGGCTTCCTTTCCTGTCACGCGCGCATACACCTCGGGTACACGCACGCCCGAGAGCCCTTTTCTGCAGTTCAACTCGTCGCATACCCGCCCAAGACCTGCCAGTGTGGTACCTATTTCCTCCTCCTGATCGCGGTTGTCCCAGTGAATCATCAGGCATCCCAGATTGTCTCCCAGTAATCTGCCATACTCATGCCCGATCATCTGTATGAAGGAAGGCGACAGGTTGTTATCGGGTGTGCGCATGTTATCCATACTCCCGATTTTCATCGTTACATCCAGATCGCTCAGTCCGTGCGCCTGAATAAATTCCGACAAGATTCCTTCGGCTGCCCTGAAGCACTCCGGCTCGCGGTTGATTGGATAGTTGGTGGCGCAGTCAATGGCCCGGTACCCGGAGCTGAGCCAGTATTCGAGTAGCTCAAACGCAGTGTCGCGTCCGATGGTCCAGCCCCATTGTGCTGTTCCAAGCACCAGTTCTTTTTTATTGGTCATGTTCAAGGGTATGCAGACACCCATACCTCGCCATCTTCAAAAACCTCTTTTTTCCAGATCGGTACGGTTGCCTTCAGTGTATCAATAATATAGCGGCAAGCGTCAATGGCGGCATGCCGGTGAGCCGCACCAACGGCAATAATCACCGCGGTTTCTCCTGTGCCAAGCACTCCCGTTCTGTGATGAATCACAATACCCGAGATATCCCACTGCCTGCCTGCCTCCAGCGCTATTTTTCCCATTTCCCGGAGCGCCATACGGTGATAGGCTTCATATTCCAGCCTCAGTACCGGCTTGCCTGCCGTCTGGTTTCTCACGTTCCCGATAAATACCTGTATTCCGCCTGATCCCGCATCCGAAACAGCGCGTACGCAGTACATCAAATCGAGGGGCGTATCGTAAATCTGTATGTCGAGTGTCATGATTGTACCTGTTTAACCGCCACTGACGGGTGGGATAATGGCAACTTCATCTCCGGCCGTGAGTACAACCGGCTCATTGACGTATTCAGAATTCACTGCGATACTCAGGTGCGCCAGTTCCGACAAAGCCGGAAATTGCTCAGCCAGCAGCAGCCTGAGCCCGTCAGTATCCGTACCTTCCTGTATTTCAACCGAAACCAGTCGCCCGCCGCAGATTTCGCGGGCAATTCCGAAGGTCAGTATCTCTATTTTCATGTCTGATGTATGTCTTCAGTGTACGAGGTTCCGTGATTTTCTTCCGAGGGCAATAACAGGCCTATTATTGACTCGTAGAGAGAATCCTAGACAGCCTCAAAATATTTCCACAATACTTCCGATCCGGCCCAGCATACGAGCAGCGCCGTAATGCGCTTCACCCATAACGGACTGAACCAGCGCAAACTGCTCCTTACTCCAATTTGCCCGCCAATGGTTACGGCAATAACCAGAATTAGCAGTCTCACAGGATCAAAAATGGCCGAACCGGAAACCGCCTGACCGGCAAGTCCCGCCACAGAATTGGCCAGGATATACAAACTCGCCGTGGCTGCGATGTGCGTTGCTTTGTCCCAGCGCAGAAAGAACAGCAGGGGAGACAAA
>JBEGNB010000057.1:0-6970 GCA_041182785.1 Bacteroidota bacterium | reverse complement strand
GAGACAGCCTCTACGGTGGTGCCCGTAAATCCGCGATTCATCGCGGATCTGCCAATCGTCTTCGGATGCCGGACGCGGATTGGCCGTGCGTTGAACGGTTGCGGATACGCGATGAATCGCGGATTGGCCGTGCGTTGAACGGTTGCGGATACGCGATGAATCGCGTGGCCGTGCGTTGAACGGTTGCGGATACGCGATGAATCGCGTATCTACGGTGGTGGTACGGTGGTGGTACGGTGGTGGTCGTAACTCCGCGATTCATCGCGGATCGCCAATTACTTGTGAGACAGCCTCCCTCCAATGGATAGTACAATAGTCATTCCGACCGACAGGGAGGAATCTCGCGCGTGAATCGTTCACAAAGCAGTCAATACTTCTACATTCGATGTTCCTTCGGGTAATGCCTATACCGAACGCTGCATCTTCCACCGCTTGTGGCTCCAGAGCCAGTTACCGGGGTTCTCGCAGATTTCCTGCTCCAGGAGCTCGTGATAGCGACGCGTGATTGCTCCTTCACCCGCCTCCGACGGATTCATACAAACGGGAATGAATGTTACCTCGTAATACCCGCGCCGCACACGGGTGATTCTGTAGCTGAACACCGGATAATCGAACATCCGGGATATAATATCGGCGCCCGGCAGACAGGCTGTATCCCGCCCAAAGAAGTTGATCCATTGCGCGCGCTTTCGGCTGCTCGGCGACTGGTCGGAAATGAGTATCGTGGCGGTCGGGCGCGACTGGCTGCGACGCAACTCGGCCATCATGGACTCCATGGGAACGGGTATCATCCCTCCCCTGCCACGCTTTTCATTGAGGAAGGCTTCCGTCGGCTTGTGGGTAAGGGGTTTGTACGCTCCGAACACCGGAACAGGCAGCACCGTGGGCAGCATGGTGCCCGCATATTCCCAGTTACACGTGTGACTGCCCGCCAGCAGTACCGATTTTCCTGCGTTCAGGACATCGGTAACTGTTTCGGGGTTTCGGAACACACAGCGCCGCTGCAACACGGCAACAGGAGTGGTAAATGATTTTACCGTTTCCAGTATGATATCCGTAAGATTTCTGTACGCTTCACGGACAATACCGTTGATCTCGGCAGTACTTTTTTCGGGGAATGCCTTCGTCAGGTTGTCCAGAATCACCTGCTTGCGGTAGCCAGCCACGTTGCGCAGCACAAAAGCCAGCAAATCGGAGATCACGTAAAGCACGCGGTAGGGTACGAACCAGAACAGGCCGGCGAAGGTATTGAATAGGAATAACTGAATGGTTGACATAACGGTACGCAAAGGTACGCCTTACTGTTTCGGCAACATAACCCAAAGCCTGCCCAGTCCGTTGATTTTATGGGCCTCCTGAAGCCCCTTGTGGCCCACCCCACAGTACAAATCCATTCTTTTGGTTGTGAGAATGGCCCCTCCTCTGTCCTGGGCAAACAGAATGCGGTATGTATATCCCTTCAGATTGCCCGCAGCATCGAGATCGGGCAATTCTGCCAGCAGGGTGGCACCCAATGGAATATAACGGAGATCGGTGGCAACAGAATACCTTGCAGTGAGCGGAAAAGTGCCGGCACCAAGCACCTGGTCATCTACCCTGGTAAAGAAAACATACGAGCCTCCGCGCCCCCTGACGGAACCGCCAAAGCCGAAGTGTTCTCTTTTCCCGTCTTCAAACTCTATCAGACAGTTACCCTGCAACTGGGCATTTTTTAACTCTTTTTTGGAGGGTAGCCAGGCCAGCTCAAGGCCCCGGCCCGACAAGGCACCTGCCTCAATGGCTGCCGGCGCAGGAATGTTACTGGACGGTCTGGCCAGCATCGGAACACTGAATTCGGGCTTTTTTACCCGACTGGCGCGTATTACCGGCGTATAATAGCCCGTCATTCGCACGCGATCGTGTTTCAAATCGGTGTTGACCTCGTAAAAGTCGAAGGTGGATACCAGCACACTCGGATCAAGCAGGTTGATTCGCTGTAACAACTCCACTGTTCGGAGCATCTCTTTCCGGTTGATGCCGGAAGCGCCGTTTTCCTTTACATCGGGACGGCGCAGGTAGTTCGCCTGCTCATACATGGCCTGAAGCATGTCGGGCTCAAATGTCAGGTATGGAAGTGTATCGGGAAGTACCTCTGTCAGTATTCGGGATGAGACATTGCGCTGAACAGCCTCAACCGCAGGCACATCGGCAATTACCAGGCTGTCGCCCGACTTGATGGAAAGCGGTACAGGTACCACATCCGCAGAGGTGGGGGAACAGGCAAGGGTGTTGCCCGTCCAGATCATGGCGCTACAGGCAGCAACTGCAATAGCATCGAAAAGTAATATGTTTTTTAAAAGGCTCATGCAGACGACACGGGGGTGAAAGTGCCACAAAGGTATGGTCAAAAAGGGTGCCGTTCAATCAGGGAAAGATACCGGATACGAGCAATTTGGCTTTTTACGGATTAACCCGAATCAATAATATTGCTTATAACTGATTTTAAGTCAACAAATTGCAGGCATATCCGCAGAAAATTAAAATTTATTTTATTAACATATAGTTTGTCTCCCAACAAACGGAATACACCTGACAAACAGGCAGGTCAGGTTGCTGACCTGCCTGTTACAGGTTCAAGCTATCTTGTTTTAAGCCAGTTTTTGAACGCTGTGTCCACTGCCTCGCCGTTCCAGTTCGATTCAATATCCGGAATAGCCAGAATGGACCCGAACAGGCGGTTCTGCGCGTCGTCTTCCTGTAGCGCCCGGTGGTAGGGTGTATTGGAGAAGGTGACCATCGAATAAACAGGCATGAAATCCGCCGGATATTTTTCGTGCAGCCAGGCCGTTATTTTCTTTCTGAGAAGGAACTTCGGGTCGGCTACCAGGTCGCGCATTTCAATAAAATTCCGCTGTGCGAGTTCGGCAATGGCGTGTCCGTTGCGGGAATGTTTTTGCGAGAATGCCGGAATCACCTCCGACCAGTTTTCGCCCATTTCATCCAGCATATCGTCGAGAATGGTGCAGTCTTCAAAGCCCGCATTCATACCTTGCCCGTAAAACGGCACAATCGCATGGGCTGAGTCCCCAAGCAGGAGGATGCGCCCCTGCCACTGCCACGGATCGCAATTTACTGTGATCAGCGATGAAGTGGGGTTTCTGTTAAAATCTGTTACCAGATTGGGTATCAGCTCTATAGTATCGGGGAAATGGCGGCTGAAGAAGGAAACCACGTCTTCATCATTCCGGATTTGCTGGAATGAAATATCTCCCTCAAACGGCAGGAAAAGCGTTGCGGTGAAGCTGCCATCGGCGTTGGGCAGGGCAATCATCATAAAGTTGCCCCGCGGCCAGATATGGAGCGCCTCCGGATTTATTCGGTGTGTCCCGTCTGCTGCAGGCGGTATGGTGAGCTCCTTGTAACCGTGGTCGAGGTAAAACTGCCGGTAATTGAAGCGATCGGTACGCTGCAGAGAGTATCTCACCGCAGAATGAGCACCGTCTGTGGCAAAAATCAGCGGCGCCTCTATTGTTCTGGTTTGTCCGGTGGTATGATCCAGAAATGAAATTTCCGGCTTGTCCGTATCTGCACCAAGGCACTGATGCTCGAAGTTGAACTCGACATTTGGAAAGCTGCCGGCGATACGCAACAACTCGAGGTTCAGTCCGCCGCGTGACACAGAATAAATGGCCTCGTTTTCTTTACCGTAGGGCTGGAAAGCATTCTGTCCGCTGATGTTATGTATCATGCGGCCCGGCATGGGGATAGCCACTTTCTCTATCTTATCGCGGATACCGGCCTTTTCTACGGCCCTCCACCCGCGCTCGCTCATGGCAAGGTTGATGCTGCGCCCCCCTCTGTAGCCGGAAGAACGCATATCCGGACGGCGTTCAAATACCTTGACATGATAGCCCCTGCGGGCAAGAAATACGGTCCATAACGCACCGACAAGGCCGGCGCCGACAACGACAGCTGATTTGGATTGCTGCATGGGTTAATTTGGTTATTAATCAGTGAAGAGCACTTCCGTGATCGCCTGTATTAGACAAATAATCATCGAAATTGTTCCGGGCACTCATTTTCAGGAGCGACTGTAATTCGGCGACTCCCTGGTTATGATGATGTTGTGCGGATGACTTTCCGTCATTCCCGCATTGGAAATTCTCACAAACTGGGCTTTTTCCTGGAGCTCTGCAACGGTGGCGGCGCCACAGTAACCCATTCCCGCGCGAAGTCCTCCGATATACTGTACCATTACTTCCTGAAGTGTTCCCTTGTAGGGCACGCGGCCTTCAATACCTTCCGGAACGAGTTTCTTGATATCGTCTTCCACGTCCTGAAAGTAGCGATCCCTGGAACCAAGCTGCATGGAACCCAGGCTGCCCATTCCGCGATAGGTCTTGAATTTTCTTCCGTCAAATATAATAGTTTCTCCGGGCGCTTCCTCCACTCCGGCAAACAGCGAACCGGCCATGATGACGCTGGCACCACCGGCAAGTGCCTTCACGATATCGCCGGTGTAGCGTATGCCACCGTCGCCGATAATAGGTACCCCTGATCCCCTGATAGCCTGATACGCGTTGTTGATTGCCGAAAGCTGGGCCACACCCACTCCGGCAACTATGCGGGTAGTGCATATACTCCCCGGACCAACACCCACCTTGACCCCGTCGGCACCGGCATCAACAAGAGCCTTGGCCCCCGCGCCAGTGGCCACGTTACCACCGACAATATCTATGTTGGGGAATTTAAGCTTCAGCGAGCGGATGGTATCGAGCACCCCGCGCGAGTGCCCGTGTGCGGTATCCACACAAATCATGTCAACCCCAACGGCCACCAGGGCAGCCACACGCTCCTCGGTATCGTACGTAACACCCACTGCGGCTCCAACCACCAGCCGCCCGAACGAATCCTTGCAGGCTTGCGGGAAGTTGACGCCCTTCATGATATCTTTATAGGTGATGAGCCCCACCAACTCGAACTGCTCGTTTACAACAGGCAGTTTTTCAATTTTTCGCTGCTGGAGTATATCGCGCGCCTGCTCCAGGGTGGTGCCGAGCGGAGCCGTAACCAGATTTTTCCTGGTCATAAGTTCTCTTACGGGGCGATCGAGATTGGTTTCAAAACGGAGGTCCCGGTTGGTAAGAATCCCGGCAAGTTTTCCCTTTCTATCGGTAATGGGTATGCCCCCGATACTGTGCCTGCGCATGAGTTCGTGCGCTTCCCTGAGTGGTGCATCAGGGTGCAGCGTCACCGGATCTATAATCATACCTGCTTCGGAACGCTTGACGGCACGCACCTGTTCAGCCTGCTCGGATATACTCATGTTTTTGTGTATCACACCCAGTCCGCCCTGCCGCGCAATGGCAATGGCCAGATTTTTGTCTGTTACTGTATCCATGGCTGCGGATACAATAGGCGTATTCAGCCTGATGTTGCGGGTGACATACGAAGCTATTTCAACTTCACGGGGAAGTACTTCGCTGTAGGCAGGGACGAGCAGTACGTCGTCGAAGGTGAGTGATTCGCCCAAAAATTTGGGGTGATCGGAAGATGCAGACTTATTTTCCATGCGCAAAGTTCGGGTGCAATTCGGAAAATTGGAACAGTAGCGGGCATATTTTTTACGCAGCTTTTGTAAAAGAACCGGATAATGCCCCGACGGCCATGGCTATTTGTCATTTAGCGCCTGCAAATCAACCAGTTTCCTGTATGCACCTCCCTGTGCCATGAGTTCTTCATGCCTGCCCCGCTCCACAATCCGGCCACCGTCCAGCACGATTATTTCGTTGGCATGCTGTACAGTACTCAGGCGGTGAGCTATCACAAGCGCTGTCCTGTTCTCCAGCAGGCGTTCGAGGGCTGCCTGTACCAACTTTTCCGACTCGGAGTCAAGAGCGGAGGTCGCCTCGTCCAGTATCAGCACCGGCGGATTTTTCAGCAAAGCACGGGCAATAGTGAGCCGCTGCCGCTGTCCGCCACTCAGCTTGCTGCCACGGTCACCAATATTCGCATCATATCCCTGCGGAATCTGTGCGATAAATTCGTGCGCATTGGAGGCTTTTGCTGCGGCAATGACTGATTCCTGGGGCACCTCACCGGTGGAAAATGCAATATTGTTCCTGATGCTGTCGTTGAAAAGTATGGCTTCCTGACTCACGATACCCATCAACCCTCTCAGGTCGCGCAGTCTCATCTTTCTGATGTCCACACCGTCTATGAGTATCTGTCCGCCAGTCACGTCGTAAAACCGGGGAAGGAGGTCGGCAATAGTGCTCTTTCCGGCTCCCGAAGCACCAACCAGCGCAATGGTCTGCCCCTTTTTCAACTCAAAACTCACTCCGTCGAGTGCAGGACGTTCGGCATTCTGGTAGGTGAATGATACGTTTTTGAATTCTATTTTGTCCTTGAAGGTAACAGACTCCACAGGATCAGGTGCGTCAGCTACGGTCACTTCCGCATTCAGTACCGATTCTACCCGATCGAGGGCCCCGAGTCCCTTTCTGATATTGTACCAGGCAGTGGACAGGTGTTTGGCAGGTTCAATGATATTGTAAAAGGCGTAAAGAAATGTAATAAAGGTGGCTGCCGAAAGCTGGCCGGCAAATACCTGACGGGCACCGAACCAGAGCAATACCGATACTACGGAGATTCCAAGAAACTCGGAGAGGGGCGATGCCAGATCGCGGCGGCGATATAACCCGGTGAGTGTTTTTGCATAGTCGTCGTTCTCGCGACCAAAACGGGCCGACTGCCACGGCTCTGCATTGAAGCCCTTGATGATACGCAGTCCACCGAGGGTTTCCTCCAGTAGCGAGCCAAGTACGCCCAGCCGGCGCTGAGCCTCGCCCGACTGTTTTTTAAGGGTTCTTCCCACCCGGGCAATGATAAGCCCCGAAAAAAGCATCAGCCCGAATACAAAGATCAGCAGCTGGGGCGATACAGAAACCATAAAAAGCAGACTGCCCAGCATGACAATCGGCTCTCTGGC
>JBEGNB010000056.1:0-4393 GCA_041182785.1 Bacteroidota bacterium | reverse complement strand
CAGCTCGTACATTTTTGAATACAGAATGTACCTGCGCCTCGAAATCAAATTCAATGAAGTTTCCGGCGGGGGAGCGCTTCAGACCTGGAATGCCGTCATCCCCGGGGTTTCTCGGGCCAATTCCGGACAGGAACAAGAGGTTTCCCACGCGTCGCGCGTGTGGGTAAAGGCCAACAGGTTTGGGGGCGGTGGTGGTGTTTACAACGTCTGACATGCATATTCGGGTTAAGACAGATACAAAGGTATGAAAATAATGATATGAAACAAAAAGCCCCTGCCGGAGGGGCAAGGGCTTTTTGTTTCATATTGCCGGGAGGATTACTTTTTCCAGGGCATCTCCAGCACGCGCTGAGCGGCGAGTTCTCCGATTCGGAGACCTTCATCGCAGTCCATGCGGAAGTGAACACCCAGCGGAATGCGCGAGTAGGCATCTTCAGCACCCAGATCGCGGAAAGAGGCGAAAGAGCGAGGTGTTCCGATGAACTCGGTGCGCGTGATGTGGCACAGGTCGGTGAAAGTGTATGTGCCGGGGTGTTCGTCGTTGAATTCGAACATGGCAGACAGGATCTTTGCGCCTGCACCACCAAAGCCGGAGTGACCGGAGGGATATGCCGGGAAAGAAGGAGTGAAGCCCTGCGGACCACCATAAGGGTTGTTGAGGATGGTTGTCCAGTTGGCTGCTTCAGGCGACTGGTTCTTGATCACTCGGCGGATGTAGTCAACAGGACGCTCCACATTGTAGAAGTACTTGGAATTCCAGATAGCCACACCGTTATCACTGATGGCCATGCCCATTTTGGCATACGCTTCAGCACACTCAGCCAGATCAAGGTTTTCTTTATCAACTACCTGATTCAGAATGGCAACCAGGCGGGAGGGGGGAGAGAAAGTCACGTCAAGCATGTCATCGCTCCAGAACTCACCCATCCAGCGGCCTTCAAAGGCACCGGGGCCACCGTTTTTGATATTTTGTACGGTATTGAATACCTCCAGCCCCTGTGTGTAAAAGAGTGAATTAGGATTTTCGCTGTAGGGTATCGGCGGGCGGGCCAGGATGTCTTCGTCGCGCATGGCGAAGCGGCGTACCTTGCCCCAATACGGGAACATGGCTTTGCCGTAATCCGGGAAAGTGGGTTGCCAGTTACCCGGCGCAGCCGGCGGGTTGTAGGAAACCGGACGGGCATCAAGGAACGCATTGTGTCCCTGTGCGTCAAGCGTTTCCCAGGCATAGAAAGCGGCAGCTACCTGACGGCCATATTCTTCAGAGCGAGTGAGTACTTCGTCGGAAGTATTGGCAGCCATCTGGTTGTGCAGCTTGATGAAAGTCTTGTCAATAAGGCTGAACTGCTGCGGATGCGAATTTTCCATGTGGAAGAAAAAACGCTCCATCAGATAGTAGTAGGACGCATTGACTACCGCAGCCCAGTTGTACTCAAGTTGTGGATCAGGGCGTGGTACCTGCAGTTCGGGGTATAAAGAAGCGAGCGAGTTGTTTTCCGGAATAGCAGTTACCACCGCTTCGTAAGCACTGAATGCAAGATAAGCCAAAGCCCTCGGCGCTGGACCGGGACGATATCCAGGTGCATAGCGCTCGATTTCAAGAAACGTGTTGTTCCAGTCGAGATAAACTGTTTTATCAAACTGGTGGGCATTGGCATAAGGCTGGTCAACTTCTACCTTGACATCGCTGCAGGAGTAAACAAACATCACTCCACCCAGCATCAGCACAGTCCAGAAAAACTTGATGTGTTGAAAAATTTTCATGAAACAGGAAATTAAATAGGCAATCACGAATAAACCAATCCCGCGGGGTAAAAGCCTCAAACGGGACTTGAAAGTACCGGCAAATATCGTGCTGATTTTTGATTTTTAGCATAAAAAAATTCCGGGCTCTTAGTTTTTTAATCGTTTACTAATAATTGAAAGGCCAATACGATGTTATGAGAGCTATTTTTGGGCAAAAATTGATTTTTAATAATTTTCTAAGGTTGGTTTGTACGCCTCGTCGTTTCTTTGCGCTTGAAAAGTCATTTTCTGGACAAAAACCCGTTTTTTCTCATGAAATTTTTTCTACGTATCGCAGCCTCCATGCTGGGGCTCGTCTTCATCTCCATGTTTTCTCAGTCGTGCAGCGACCTGAGCACCAATGTTTCATCAAGCCGCGAAGTAAAAGAGTACAGTCACAACGTCATGTCTTCCTGGAACGATATGTTCCTGCAGATTGAGCGTTATGCAGCAGGTTACAGACCGGGCCCTGCTCCCCGCGCCATTGCTTATATAGGTATAGCTGCCTATGAAGGATGTATCAATGGAATGCCCGATTTCAACTCGCTGGAAGCTTTCTTCCCCGGACTCAATGTACCTCATGCAGACAAAGATGTCGAGTACCACTGGCCCAGTGTGGTAAACGCCTCTACGGCACTCCTGATGCGCAACTTCTTCCCGACAGCCGCTCCCGACAGGCTGGCTGCTATCAATGCACTGGAGGCATTCAATCGCGAGCAGGCAGCCAACGAAGCCAGTCCCGAGGTCATCGAACGCTCGATTGCCCACGGTATCGCCGTAGCCACTGCCGTATGGAACTACTCCAAAACGGACGCTGTCGGTCACGACCACTACCTTGATCCCTTCCAGAACTACAACTGGGAAGATCACTACAATAAGGATGGCGACTGGAAGCCCACCTTCCCGGGCCCGGGCAAGCCTATGGGTGGTGTATGGGGTGGTGCCCGCACTTTCTCCATCGGTCCCTCCGACCTTCTCTGCCGTCCGCCACTTACTTATAGTACCAACCCGACATCAGAGTTGTATGCTCATGCCATTGAAGTGTATGCCCAAAATACCCCCACGCTCTCTTACGAAGACGAATGGGTAGGTGAATTCTGGAGCGATGACCTGCTGAACCTGACCTTCAGCCCCGGTCCGCGCTGGCTGGCTATCGGAAATCAGGTGCTCGAACTCGAGGACAGCAACCTGGAAACGGCGATCTATATGACTGCCAAGGTGGGTATCGCTCTGAATGATGCTGCTGTTGCCTGCTGGGAATCCAAATTCCACTATAATGTGGAGCGCCCGCAATCCTACATCAACCGCGTAATTGATCCCAGCTGGAAGCCGGCCCTGTACAACCCGCTCACCGGAGATGAGGGTGTAACGCCTTCTTTCCCGGCTTATCCGTCTGGCCACTCTACCATGGGTGCGGCCGGCGCTGAAGCTCTTGCAAGCATCTTCGGTTACAGTTATGCCATGACCGACCGCTGCCACGAAAATCGCGTAGAGTTTGCAGGTATCCCGCGTGCATTCGGCAGTTTCTATGAAATGGCATACGAAAATGCCATCTCCCGTATTCCGCTGGGTGTACACTACCGCATGGACTGCGAAGAAGGCGTTCGCTTTGGAACTGTGATCGGAAGAAAGACAAACGAACTGCCCTGGAAGAAATAGTATGGCAAAAATGGTGAATCTGCGGATACTCGCATTCGCCTTTCTTTGCGCCTGTTCAGCCGGTAATACGGAAACTGAACAAACAGAAACGTATCCGTCGGGAATAGTATCCCGGCGGATACGTCTTGTAAATGGCATGAAGGAAGGGCTTATGACCGATTACTATCCGACCGGTCAGCGGATGACCGAACGTATGTTCCATCTCGACAAACAGCACGGCAGAACCCTCGTGTATTACCCTTCAGGTGCTGTCAAGGAGGTTCAGTACTACGATCTTGGACTGCAATGCAACGGCGACACGGTCTGGTATGAAAACGGTACCATTCAGTTCGCTGTGCAGTTCAGGAACAACCTGAAAGACGGCTATATGAGAAAGTGGAATACCGGAGGCAAACTGATTTTTGAGGCCCGGTATGTAAATGACTCGCTGGCTGAAGTAAATGGCCGGATGCTTGAGTAAATGATGCGAATTATCCGAAGTCTCAATTTTAATCAATTCCTAAGTACCCCGAATTGATGTCTCTTTGCAAAAAATGGCACTTTTGCGCCCAATTTTGAAAGAAAGAGTCCTAATGAGTAAAAAAATAATCTGTTACCTGCTCCTTTTGGCAGTATTACTTCCTGCGTACACGCATGCGCAGGCTCCTGACTCGGTCATGTCCGCTGCGCTCCGGGAATTTACTGTCGCCCGACAGCGCGAGACGCGTTTCAATCTGCAACCGGTAGCCAACGGCTTTATATGGTCGGGCAAGAAAAATGAGGTTATCAGTGTACAGAACCTTGATGCCGCCATCGCTGAAAAAGTACCCCGTCAGGTTTTCAGCAAAATCCCGGGTGTCTTTGTATATGACATGGACGGAGCCGGAAATCAGACCAATATCAGTACACGCGGTCTCGACCCGCACCGCGGATGGGAATATAATATACGTGTAAACGGAATAATCAGCAA
>JBEGNB010000055.1:0-8557 GCA_041182785.1 Bacteroidota bacterium | reverse complement strand
GTCTTGATATTGCACCACAATCAGCACTCAGAATAAAACTATGGAACTTCAGATCAGACACCTTTCCAAGACCTATTCCAACGGCGTGAAAGCGCTCGATGATGTATCACTCGATATTCCGAGAGGAATGTTCGGACTGCTCGGTCCAAACGGAGCCGGAAAATCCACGCTCATGCGCACGATCGCGACCTTGCAGGAGCCCGACAGCGGAAGTATCACACTGGGAGAGCTGGATGTACTGCGAAGTAAAACCGAGGTGCGCCGGCGTCTGGGTTACCTGCCGCAGGAATTCGGTGTGTATCCCAAAATCAGTGCGTACGACATGCTCGATCACATTGCCATACTCAAGGGTATCGGCGGTCATCGCAGGGAACTGGTGGAAGATCTGCTGAAGCGTGTAAACCTGTGGGACGTGCGCAAAAAGGCCCTCGGGGGCTTCTCCGGCGGGATGAAGCAGCGCTTTGGTATTGCCCAGGCCCTCATCGGCGATCCGCAGCTTATCATTGTGGATGAACCTACAGCCGGCCTGGATCCCGGCGAACGGAACCGGTTTTATAATCTGCTGTCGGAGATAGGGGAGCAGGTGATTGTTATCCTCAGTACGCACATTGTGGAAGATGTGAAAGAACTGTGTCCGCAGATGGCTATTATTGACAAGGGCAGGGTATTGTTTTCGGGGAGTCCGGCCGATGCGCTGCAGGGTGTACACAACAGGATCTGGACCAGCGCAGTTTCGCGCGAAAGCATGCCGTCGCTGGTGCAGGAACTCCCGGTGATATCCACACGCATGGTAGCAGGGCAACCGGTACTACACGTTTACAGCGAACAACAGCCTGCCGATGGATTCAAAGTATCCGAGGCCGATCTCGAGGACGTATTCTTCACCTACATCAAAGGACACAAACCAGCCGAACAGGCATAATCTCCGGCAATATGTTTTTCCATATATTTCTGTTTGAGTTGCGCTACTGGCTGCGTCAACCCATCGCTTACATCTTCTTGCTCATCAACGCACTGCTTGTTTTCGGGGCTACCTGTTCAGACGATATCACAATCGGTGGCAGTACAGGCAATGTGCACAAGAATGCACCTTACGTTGTAGAGTTCTTTTTCGCGAACCTGACCCTCATCTGTCTGCTGATGATTACCGCGTTTTTCAACAGCGCGGCAGCCCGCGATTTTTCCGAAAAAACCAGTCAGATATTCTTCACTACCCCGATGAAGAAGCGGGATTACCTGCTTGGCCGTTTCGCGGGCGCGCTCGTGATCAGTATGATCCCGTTTCTGGGCGTTTCGCTGGGCAGTATTCTGGGCAGTATGATGCCCTGGCTCGATGCCGAACGGGTTGGACCAACGTACTGGACTGCCCATCTGGATGGGCTTTCCGTTTTTGTGTTGCCCAACATGCTTTTTGCCGGCTCGGTCATATTCTGTATCGCCGCACTTACGCGCAGTACCATGATGTCGTTCATCGGCACGCTCGGTCTGCTGGTTGGGTATATCGTTTCTCTCAGCCTCATCAAGGACGTTGAGAATGAATTCATGGGTGCCATGCTCGATCCGTTCGGTTTCAGGACCTTTATGGTAGCGACCAAATACTGGACTGTTGATGACCGGAATACCATGTCCATGGGACTGGAGGGATTACTCCTGCTGAACAGGCTGGTCTGGATGGCAGTTGGAGCAGCTGTTTTCGTGTTTACCTACTTCAGATTCAGCTTTGCCGATACAGCCCGTCCGGGCAAGCAGAAAACAGTTGAAGCTCAGTTGGTTGCTGCATCCCCAAACGTATTAAAAACAGTAAAACCCGAATTCGGCGTATTCTGGAGCCTCAGGCAACTGATGAGTCAGTTGCGCATCGAGACCATCTCCATGGTGAAAAACGTGGCCTTTCTGGTGATTGTCATTTTCGGGATTTTAAACCTATCCCTCTCCTTGTACTATGCCACATCAATCGGTTACGGACTGACCGTATTCCCGGTTACATATAACATGGTAGATACTGTCAGAGGATCTTTTTTCCTGTTTATTGCAGCCATTATCACCTTCTACTCGGGTGCCATCGTGTGGAAAGAGCGGGAATCGAAAGTGAACGATATTTATGATGCCTTGCCTTATCCGGACTGGCTGCCGGTACTATCCAAGACTCTGGCGCTGTCCCTGACCGTTTTGCTGCTGCTGCTCCTCGGCTGCGCTGTCGGAATTGTCAAACAGTTATCGAGCGGATTCACGGATATTCGTCCGGGCGTCTATTTCACCGAGCTTGTTTTGAATGACGGACTGTCTTTTCTGAATGTGATTATGCTGAGTGTATTCATTCATTCAGTGGTGAACAACCGGTATCTGGGGTATTTCCTGTTCGTGGTTGTGCTGATTGCCAACGGTTTTGTGTGGCAGGCACTCGATATTCAGAGCAATCTGGTTATTTTCAACTCCACGCCGTCACTGACCTACTCGGATATGAACGAGTTTGGCCCCTTCCTGCTACCCGTTTTGTCGTTCAGCTCATACTGGGTACTTGCCGGACTGATTATGCTGGTGGGAGCGCTTCTGTACTGGGTACGGGGCCGCGAGCAGGATTTCGGGATTCGCAGCCGGCTGGCCCTGCAGCGCCTGAAAAATGTCAGGCCCCTCCTGATGGTACTCTTTCTGCTCTGGTTCGTATGCGGAGCCTGGCTTTTTTACAACACAAAAGTCATAAATACCTACCAGACGAGCGACCAGCAGGAGAAAATGCAGGTGAATTATGAGAAAATGTACAAACAGTACGAAGCACGTCCGCAGCCGCGCACCACATCGCTCGACTACAATATAGAGCTGTATCCAGAACGGAGGGTACTGGAGGTGTCGTGCAGACAAGTACTGACGAACAGGCATAAAGCAGCCATTGATACGCTCTTTTTCACACTCCCCCTCACATACAGTTCGGTCATTGACCTGCCGGGATCGCAGCTTTTACTGATGGATACGGTACATAAATTCGCCATGTACCAGCTCTTCAAGCCGTTATTACCGGGCGATTCGCTGGAAATGCACCTTTCCATGAAATATCACCCCCGGGGTGTGGAGAACGAAGTGTCGGTTACTTCCATTGTTGACAACGGAACCTTCTTCAATAACAGCGATATCCTGCCTCAGACGGGCTACCAGTCTGCCTATGAAATTTCCGACAAAAACAAACGAAAGGAATACGACCTGCCGCAGCGAATCCGCATGCCGCTGTTGAGCGATGATCCCGAAAATCGCATGAACACCTATCTGAGCAACAATTCAGACTGGGTGCGCGTGCGGAGTGTTTTCGGGACATCCGGCGACCAGACGGCCATTGCCCCGGGCTCTCTGCGCCGACAGTGGAATGAAAATGGCAGGAATTACTTTGAATATGAGCTGGATCATCCATCCGTCAACTTCTATTCATTCATGTCGGCCCGCTATGAAGTGCGCAAGAAAATGCACAACGGCATCAGTCTGGAAGTGTATTACGATGCACGCCATCCGTACAATGTGGACAAGATGCTGATGTCCATGGAAAAATCCATTGACTACTATTCGGCCCACTTTGGTCCGTACAGGCACAAACAGGCGCGCATCATTGAATTTCCGCGGTATGGCAGTTTCGCGCAGGCCTTCCCCGGTACCATGCCCTATTCAGAGGGAATCGGATTTATCGCCAACCTCGAGGATCCGGAAGATATTGATATGGTTACCTACGTGGTAGCACATGAAATGGGACACCAGTGGTGGGCACACCAGGTGGCGGGTGCCGACATGCAGGGCGCGACCCTGCTGAGCGAGTCGCTGTCGCAATACTCGGCACTGATGGTTATGGAGCAGATGTACGGCAAAGAACAGATGCACAAGTTTCTGAAGTATGAAATGGATGAATACCTGAGTTCGAGGGGCAGTGAGGCCGAAAAGGAGTGTCCGCTGATGGAGGTGGAAAATCAGGGCTATATCCACTACCAGAAAGCCAGCGTGGTGCTGTATTACCTCCGGGAGATGATCGGCGAGTCGGGGGTGAATGCCTCCCTGAAAGGACTGGTGGACAGTTTTGCCTACCGGGAGCCACCCTATCCGAATGCCCGGGAACTGGTGAACAGGCTGGAAGCGCAAACGCCCGACAGTCTGCGCTACCTGATTGATGATCTGTTCAGAAAAATCACCCTGTTCGATAACAGGGCTCTGGAAGCCACCACTACCGAAACTGACGGCGGGTATAAAACAACCCTGAAAGTGCAGGCAGCCAAAATGTATGCCGATTCGCTGGGACGGGAGACTCCGGCAGTGCTCGGTGACTGGATAGACATAGGTGTCTTTGCCGAACCCGGGGAGGGTAAAAAATACGGCAGGGTACTCGAAATGAAACGGGTAAAAATCACGGACAAAGAGAATACCTTTACCTTCTTTACCACTGAAAAACCGTACCAGGCAGGTATTGATCCGTATTACTTCGTTGTGGACCGTGTGCCCGACGACAACCTCAAAAAAGTAACAGAAAAAACAGATGATGAGTGATAAAGAAATTCAGGCCCGGCTGGGCGAGTTGCCCGGCTGGCAATACGATGGTGTTCACATCCACAAGTCGTTCGTGTTCGGCGACTTCAGCGAGGCATTCGCCTTCCTGACCCGCGTGGCGCTGATTTCGGAAGTGCTGAATCATCACCCCGACTGGTCGGGGGTGTACAATAAAGTCACCCTGAAACTGCGCACCCACGATGCGGACGGAATAACAGACAAAGACTTTAACTTTGCAGGGAGGGTGGAGTTATTGTGAAAAGGGGGCTGGTATAAGCCGGTATTTCAAAATCAGGACAATGAAACCAACGCACGACGAACGTATCGCCAACATGATTTTCGCCTCGGTTTATCCGCTCTACCTGGCCAAGGTGGAGAAAAAGGGCCGCACCAAAGAGGAGCTCGACCAGGTCATCACCTGGCTCACCGGCTATAAGGAATCTGACCTGCAGGAGCGGATACTGAGAGGATAATACGCTTAAATGACGGCCTCAGGAACAATATCGGCGCCATCTGGTTAATATGCCATGTTACTGTTTCCTGTCAGCTCCTCCAACCTCCTCCCCCGCGATGGTATTGCCCTGTACACCGGGGTTGTCTTCACGCCGACTGAAGCGGCAGGGCACTTTGACTCCCTGTCCGTACTGCCCGACTGGCGGTACGACGAGACGGTCATTTTCGGCAAAAGAATCGTAACCAGCCGTATGGTGGCCTGGTACGGTGACCATCCTTTCGAATACACTTACTCCCGCATTACCCGCCGCGCGCTGCCCTGGCCTCCCGCGGTGCTCGCTCTCAAAGCAGTTGCAGAAAGGGAAACAGGCGAAACATACAACTCCTGTCTGCTCAACCTGTACCACAATGGCAGTGAAGGAATGGGCTGGCACAGCGATAACGAACCCGAGTTGAAAAAAGAAGGGGCCATCTGCTCACTCTCGTTCGGGGCCGACCGCCGTTTCTCCTTCAAACACAAACAAACCGGTGAAAAAGTGGATATCCTCCTGGAAAATGGCAGTCTGCTGCTCATGAAAGGCTCCACCCAGGCGCACTGGCTACACCGCCTCCCCCCGGCAAAAAAGATACTTACCCCCCGCATCAACCTCACTTTCAGAACCATTGCCCGCTGATCGCCCGTGAACAAGTCTGTTTTCCTCGTCTTCCCGCACCAGCTTTTTCAGGATATCGCTCCGCTGAAACAAGCTGCTGAAGTTATACTGACAGAAGAATTTCTGTTCTTCAACCAGTACAAATTTCACAAGCAGAAACTGGTGCTCCACCGGGCAAGCATGAAGTACTACCAGCATTTTCTGGAGGAAAACGGCATCAAAACCCGTTATGTCGAGGCCGTATGCCCCGAATCCGATATCCGGAAACTCGTGGAACGGCTGGCAGGGGAGGGTGTGACCGCTGTTCAGTACTTCGATGTTTGCGATTACTGGCTGGAAAAACGACTGACCGAATCGTGCCGCCGGTTCAACATCGCCGGTACGGAACTTCCAACGCCTATTTTCATCAACACGAAGGACGATCTGAAGGCGTATTTCGGTACCCGGTCGAAGTATTTCCAGACCGACTTTTACATACAGCAGCGGAAAAAACTCGGACTGCTCCTCGACGAACAGGGCAAGCCCGAGGGCGGCAAGTGGAGCCACGATACCGACAACCGTGAAAAATATCCCAAAGACAAAACGCCTCCCCGTGTCGCGTTCCCGGCCCCCAACCCGTTCACGGAAGAGGCCATATCTTATGTGGAACAGCATTTCGCGGGCAATTACGGCGAAATCTCCCGCACTTTTGTTTATCCGGTTACGCACGACGAAAGCGAACAGTGGCTCCGGCAGTTTCTGGAAACCCGTTTCCGCGATTTCGGCGTATATGAAGATGCCATGGTGGAAGGTGCCACGGTGCTCAACCACAGCGTGCTCTCACCGCTCATCAACATCGGACTGCTGACGCCCCTGCAGGTGGTGAATGCTGCCGTCCGTTATGCCGGACAGCACGACGTGCCCCTGAACTCCCTCGAAGGCTTCGTCCGGCAGATTATCGGCTGGCGTGAGTTCATACGCGGCGTGTACCTGTACACAGGCGTGCGCGAGCGAACCACCAACTTCTGGAAATTTACCCGTCCGATACCCGGTTCTCTGTACAACGGCACTACCGGCATCCCCCCGCTCGACAACACCGTCCGGCGGGTACTGAAAACCGCCTACTGTCACCATATTGAGCGACTGATGATATTGGGCAACTATATGCTGCTCACCGAAACAGACCCTGACGCTGTCTATCAGTGGTTCATGGAGCTGTTCATAGATGCCTACGACTGGGTGATGGTACCCAACATATACGGCATGAGTCAGTTCTCCGACGGCGGACTCATGGCCACCAAGCCCTATATAAGCGGCAGCAGTTACATACTCAAGATGAGCAATTACCGCAAGGGCGACTGGACCGCCGTGTGGGACGCCCTCTTCTGGAACTTCATGAACCGGCAGCGGACATTCTTTCAGTCCAATCCGCGGCTGGGTATGCTGCTCAAAACGTACGACAAAATGAGCGAGGAACGGAAAAAGGAGATTGAGGAGATAGCTGTGGGGAATTTGAATTAGTTCACTAAAATAAATTGACAATTCAAATTACGACTTCCGGGTTTGTTTAACCGCAGAAATCCCGAGCGGAGACTGTTCAAAATGCTGTCTCAGGGCTGTAAATTTTGATCTTACACAGGAATCTGAACACACCCTCCTACCGGAGAACGGAACAGATTTCTGCCATAACCAACTGATTCCAGACCTGCCTCTGCCAAAACGACCGACATTTCTACCTGTAGTACCTGTAAAGGCGAGTAAAAACTGAAAAGTCATGCTGATAACCTGGAATTCTCTTTATTTATGTGTATATTTGTAAAAGGTATGCTTCCCGGCTGCCGGGACGATCAAGAATCAAATATTTTATTAACCTTTTTCGTTAATAATTTTTTACATTTGCGGTGGAAATAACTTACAAAAACCGAAAACTCGAAAAGCAACTAACCGACCCAACAGAGATGGTAAAATCCTTTGGACAGTTGGCTCGCAAAGTGAACCAAAGGCTCAAGGACCTGGCTGATGCAGACAATTTAGCGCTCCTAAGTACTATGCCGGCTGCAAGATGTCATGAACTGACAGGCGACCGAAAAGGCGAACTGGCGGTTGATGTTTCAGTCAACTACCGAATCATTTTTGAGCCTCTTCACGACCCAATACCCAAAAAAGGGGATGGCGGTTTGGATTGGGAAGAAGTCACCAAAATTCAGATTAACGAAATTGCAGACTACCATTAACATACAGAAAAAACAAATAATATGGCAACGGCACTTGAATTGGCAAAGTCTTTACTCTCACCTCCTGGCGATACTATACAGGAGCACATAGATTTTATCGGTATGAGCCAGGCTGAACTTGCCGAAAGAATGGGAAGACCCAAAGAGAAAATTAACGATATCATCAAAGGAAGAGAGCCAATATCAACGGCAACTGCTTTCCAGTTGGAAAAAGTGTTGGGCATTCCTGCAAGCTTTTGGCTGAACAGAGAAAAGACATACCGAAAAGAATTGTATGAATTGCAACAACAGGAAGAATATGAAAAAAAGAAGGACTGGCTGGGTGCTTTTCCTGTAAACGACATGAGAAAATTGGGTTGGTTATCCGACACAAGAGAAAAACATATTCTGGTGGACAGCCTGCTAAAATTCTTTTGTGTGGCAAGCACAGATGAATGGGAACGTATTTATATGAACGAAGAAGTTTCGGTTGCATTCAGAATTTCTTTAGCGCACACGCAAAGTCCTCATGCTATTTCCGCATGGTTACGCAAAGGTGAAATTCAAGCCAAAGAAATTGAGATTGCGGAGTTTGATAAAAAGAAATTCAAAGAGGCTTTAACTGAAATAAAAGAGCTGGCTTTTCTGATGCCTGATGATTTTACCCAACAACTGCAAAGCATTTGTGCCCAATGTGGAGTGGCAGTTGTTTTTACTCAACGCTTGCCCAAAGCACCAATAAGC
>JBEGNB010000054.1:0-3476 GCA_041182785.1 Bacteroidota bacterium | reverse complement strand
GCGTTAAAGATACGCGCTCCGTCGAGGTGTAGCCGGAGTCCCCTTTTGCGGCATGCCGCATTGATCTGCCGGATATTCTCAATGGGATATATGCTGCCACCGCCCTTGTTGCAGGTATTTTCCAGCACAACGAGCGTACTTTTGGGCAGCCAGTCGTACAGCGGCTTTACCGCCTGGTCAACCATGTCAGCCGTGAGGATTCCGTTTTCTCCGCGCAGCAGGTTGACCGCAATACCCGAGTGAAAGGCGTAACCGCCCACTTCATACTGGTAAATATGGCTCATTTCGTCGCAGATTACCTCATCGAGCGGACGGGTGTGCACTTTGAGGGCAATCTGGTTGGTCATGGTACCACTCGGACAGAAGAGGGCGGCCTCGTGACCAAACAGGGCCGCCGCCTTCTCTTCCAGTTCATTAACCGTGGGGTCCTGGCGGAATACATCGTCGCCGACGCGGGCGTTCATCATAGCACCCAGCATGGGCGCCGTTGGTTTGGTAACCGTATCGGAAACGAGATTGATCATGGTTATTTCTTCTTCTTTTTCTCCGCTTCGGCTTTCATCACTTCGTCCATCACGTTTTCCTGCAGCTGTTCTGCACTGATACGCTTCATGAGTATTTTATGCTCTCGGTTGAGGATGAATATCTGTGGGGTTGACTGCACATCGTACAGCGTTTTGTACTTGCTCCTGAGAAGCGGATCTACCATATTCATGAACAGATCGTCGGTGAACCCTTTTTCTTCCACGCCTTTCCAGCACTCGGGACCGTCTTTTTCTTCGATGGTTTTGGCGACGGCAGTACAAACGGCAAATACTTTTACCCCTTTGTCCTTGTACTTCTGGGCAAATTCAATCATGAACGGGGCCGCCTTCTTGCAGTGGCCACAGTCGGGCGCCCAGAAGAACAGTACTGTATAGTCGGCGTTTACATCCCACAGCGCGTGCGGTTCGCCCTTGCGGTCATACACAACAATGTTGGGTGCCGTTTTGCCAATCAGGATGGGTTCGAGCCGGCGGGCATTGTCGCAGATCTTCTCGATATCCTCTTTTTTAGCCCAGGGAGCAAGACCCTTGCAGTAGTACTCCAGGGCAATATGTACATAGCAGGCATCAAAGCCTACCACCTGCACCTTGGCGAAGTGGTTCAGGAAGTGAACCAGGAAGTATTTGTAATTATCCTGGTTTTTCTGCAGCTTTCCAAACAGGATATCCAGTGCTATATTGACACTGTCGGGGTGCTGAGGTACGTACTTCGTGACATAATCGTGCACTTTCGGATGGAGTACAGGGCTGCGTAACAGAGCAGGATCGGCGATATCAATATTGTCGAAATAGTGAGCCATGATCCAGTAGTAGCGCCTGCGCGCCTTTTCCTGCTCGTCTTTGCCGTCAAACTCGGGCATTTCAGGATCAAGAGAAGCTTTCGTCATGCGCGCACAAACTGATTTGGGATATTTGGCGATCATGTCAAGCTGGTACTTCTTCACGATTTTATCGAGGCCTTCCAGTTCTCTGGTGTATTTGACGGAGTCGGCTTCGTTGCCCTTGGCACGAGTGATTTTCGCCTTCAGCGAGTCGGCCTCGGGGCGGTATTTGTTGAGAAATCTGAGGTAGTCGTAAAAAACTGTGTTGTCTTCAGAGCCCTTCACCTTCATCTTGCCGACCAGATCGTTGATGTCGGTTGTTACAGTGAAATCCTGATCATCTTCCGGAAGCAGCATCTGGAGGTAGTTGTTGGAGGGCTTCATCACCAGCAGATAGACACCCGGTGCAAGCACCGTATCGGCTTCAAAGGTGAAGTAACCTTCGGCATCCATGACTGCCGTATCCTTGACGTATTGCTTCTCACCGTAGTGGAAGCCGAGGAGGAGTTCTTTTTCGGTATAGTTCTCCAGTTTGACTTTAATTTTCATGCCCGGGCCACCGATTCCGGTTGCATAGACGCTGGCGATACAGGAAAGGGCGAGCAGTGATGCAGCAACAAATCTTTTCATCCGACTGGTTTGTTTTGTGTGATTTGACATTTTGACCTGCAAATATCCGCAAGTTAAACTTGAGGCGTCTTTATTTTTGGAATTATTAACTTTTTAGCCGAGGTCGAACAGATTATCCACACCGGGAGTGCGGGTACAGACGAATCCTTCGGCATACTCGGTGCCAATACTTCGTCCGAAAACGCGCATTTTGGCGTACATGAAATCGAGAAAGTCTTTACCCGATATGGGTGTGTTGGGTGCATCCTCTCCCGGATGCCAGAATTGCGACCTGAAAGCGAGGATAGCCTCCATTTTCCTTTCAACCCACGGGGTAATATCCACCACAAAGTCGGGGGTGAGTTGTTTGTCCTGGATATAAGAGTACACCGCTGCCGGTCTCCACTTTTCCTGTGGACTGCCGTCGCTGTCAATGGTCTCGATTTTGGCAAGTCCGCTGTAGAAACAGGCGTCCTGTGTCATTTTTGATGCTCGCCCGTGGTCGGGGTGCCTGTCGTCAACGGCATTGCACAGAACGATTTCAGGCTGGTACTTCCGTATAATCTGTACAATTTTGAGCCACTGTGCAGGTTCATGAACGAACAGACCATCGGGAATATCCAGTATTTCCCTGAAGGAGGCTCCGAGCATTTCGGCGGCATTCATGGCCTCTTGTCTGCGAAGTTCGGGAGTGCCGCGGGTGCCCAGCTCTCCGGCACTCAGATCAAGGATCCCGAATGTTTTTCCCTTTGAAGCGTGGCGCATCAGCGTACCGCAGCAGCCGAGCTCCACATCATCAGGGTGAATTCCAATAGCCAGGATGTCAACTTTCATGAATATGTCACATTTGTGTAAACGGATAACAAGTTGTGGCTTAAAAGGTTATTTTTGCACAAAACTGAGAGGCTTATGCAAACGAACCCGGAAGAACTTCGACGCATGGTCGAAGAAGCAACGAAACAGATCAGGGCGCTTGAAAAGTCGCTGGCTGAAACAGAAAAACGCGCAAAAAGTTACGAGGAACACTGGTCTCAAGTGTACGATCAGAGCCGCGAGATGCGGGAGGAGTCTCGAAAGCTGCAACATGAATATGAACAGCTTCGTATTCAGAAGGGCGGTTTTGGCTTCAAAATGTTGCTTTTTTCGGGTTTTTGCGGCTTTGTAACTGCGGCTTTTCTGTGCCTGGTGTACGTCCGCCTGTTAAGACCTGTATCCGGTCACGAGGCTGCTTTTATGGAGTTCGCCAAAGCACATCAGTTTGACTACGAGCTGCAGCTCAGCCGCGGCGAGTTTCAGGCAGTAGAGTCATCGCTGCGCGAGAAGGCCAATGACCCCGCCTACAAAATTATTGCACCCGAAATAGCTTTCGCCGAAAAGATGGTCAGCGCGGCCGGACTCTATTTTTCCGGTCAGAGGTCTGAATAAAAACCGCCGGAAAGCAACTATGGCTCTCCGGCGGTTTTTATTCAAGTCCCGGACAAATTACTTACCTCCTTTGGAC
>JBEGNB010000053.1:0-5276 GCA_041182785.1 Bacteroidota bacterium | reverse complement strand
GGCTGTCTGGAATGACTTCAACCGCGATGGCTGGCTCGACCTGTTTGTAGGTAACGAAACCACCGAACCTCAGCATCTGTACCCCTGCGAACTCTATATTAACAATCAGGATGGTACCTTTACCAACGTGGCATCACCGCAGGGACTGAATATCATTTCCTTCGTAAAGGGCGTCACTTCCGGCGATTACGACAACGACGGATGGGCCGATATTTTCCTGTCGTGCCTCAACGGCGACAAGTTTCTCCTCAGAAACAAGGGCGTTCAGGGGAAAGTACCAGCTTTTGAAGACATGACGACCCGGGCTGGTATTGAAAAGGCCAATACGTTCGCCACTTTCTTCTTCGACTACGATAACGACGGCAACCTCGATATCTTTATGTGCAACTACAGCTTCGACCGGCAGCTTTCCTATTATGCAGCCAAAGAAGCCCTGACCCCTTCCCTTTCACCGGAAGGCAAAATGTACCTGTATCACAATAATGGAAACGGTACCTTTACAAACATGGCCCCCTCCATGCAGGTCAATCAGGTAATATATGCCATGGGTAATAACTTCGGCGACTTCGATAACGATGGCTGGCTGGACATGTACATGGCCACAGGAAACCCGTCGTACCAGTCGGTAATACCCAACAAACTCTATAAAAATCTGGGAGGAAAAGACTTTGCAGATGTTACGACCAGTGCCCGTGTCGGAAATCTGCAGAAAGGACACGGTGTCGCCTTCGTTGACCTCAACAACAACGGTGACCAGGATATATTCGTGGATATGGGCGGCGCTTACAAGGGAGACGCCTATTATACATCTTTTTTCCTCAATCCCGGCCAAAATGGGAATAACTGGATAACTGTTCAGCTGGAAGGGAAAAAGACCAACAAAGTTGCCATAGGTGCCCGACTGTCACTCAAGGTTACCGAAAATGGAGTTCAGCGCACCATATACCGGGATGTCAATTCGGGCGGCAGTTTCGGCAGCTCCCCCCTGCGCAGGGAAATTGGCATAGGTGCAGCTACCGTAATTGACGAGCTCACGGTGACCTGGCCCGTTTCCGGAGAGGTGCAGACGTTCAGAAATATTCAGCCCCGGCAGTTTATAAGGATTACTGAAGGAGAACAGAATCCGGAGGTGCTGGATATAAAACCACTCGTCTTCCGCAGATCAGACGGTACCGTCCCTATGTGTGCTCCCAGGTAGAAGTGTTAAATTTTCTTCACAGAAAGCGTTATTTCCACATTAAACCGGAATGCAAACCTTGTGAGAAAACAGATACCAGGTACATTTGCCCCGTAAACATCAATCAAATCACTAAATTTTTTCTTCAACATGAAGTTCGCCAAATTAGCCGCCATTGCTCTGCTTTTCGTCGTTTCAAAGCTGAGTGCCCAGACTGAGTTGAAAGTCAACCCCCTGGGACTTCTTTTCGGGTCACCTGATATTTCTGCAGAATTTCGCCTGAACGACAACATGGGCCTCGAACCATTCATCGGATATACCTCCCGCAGTTTTGCAGCCGATGCTGTCAGGATTTCTGCAATAAATGCCGGCGGATCGTTCAAGTACTATTTCAATCCGCAAAAGGGATTCGACAGGTTTTATGCAGGCGCCTATACCCGCTTCAATGCAGGAAGTGCCGAAGAGACAGAGACAGAAACACAGGCCAGCTATACAAGGATGTCTCTGGGTTTCCAGATTGGCCAGAAGTGGGTATCAAAGCAAAATATAGTCTTTGAACTCGCCTTTGGTGTCGGCCGCGCTTTTGTAAACAACCTCGAAGATCCGAACGGCGAAATCACAGACTTTAATTTTGATCTCGACCTGATGGGTCGTTTTGCTGTGGGCTACCGCTTCGGAGGAAGTGCCAAAAAGTAAGCCTGATTTAAGGACTGTACAGCGAAGGGCAACCGGGATTCAAAACCGGTTGCCCTTTTTTGTCGTGTTCAGCCTGTTTTTTCTCCCGTTCAAATTTGGAAACCTACGCTGCTTATATACCTTTGCGCCGCTTTTTGAAATCAAAGGAAAGACGTGTGCCTTAAATGAATTTAAAGTGTATCTAAATAAGGCAGTAATTGCACGTGCAGTCTTTTTTTAGTACGCACCGTTTTTACCTTTGCACCGACAAAATGCTAATAATCCCGAAACAAAACAATTCGGGAAGCTTTTCGAGAAAATCAATCTACGTCCGCTAATATGCAGCTGAAACGCATTTGCTGGGTTTTTACGCTCCTCATCGCCGCAACGCTCTCCCTCCATGCAGGGCCCACAAGAGAAGCCGGTAAAGAACTTTTTGGTGCTAACTGCGCCGCCTGTCATGCCAAGGACATGAAGACAGCTTCTACTGGCCCTGCCCTGGCAGGTGTGGAAGAACGCTGGGCAGGTTATCCCAGAAAAGATCTTTACGACTGGATTCGCAATTCTCAAGCACTCATTGGCAAGGGTCACCCCCGCGCCAAAGAACTCTGGGAAAAGTACAAGCCAACTATAATGAACAGTTTCACTGGTCTTACAGATGAGCAGATTGAAAGTCTTCTTCTCTACATCAAGGAACCAGTTGTTGCTACTGCAGGTACGGGCGGTGACCCCGCGGCCGAGCAAGTCAAGGAAGCCGAAAGTCTTCCCTGGTTCTATATCGGATTGGTAACAGGTCTCCTGCTGCTTGCCTTCGCACTGATGCGCATTGTTGACAATCTCAATAATGTGGCACGTGTCCGCGATGGCAAGGCTCCTGTTTATCGTACCATACGCGATATCCTCACTACCAAGGGCGCTGTAGCGTTCTTCGTATTCGGTCTCGTACTGGTGTTTGGCTACAAGACGGTGGATAATGCAACACGCATGGGTCGCGAGCAGGGCTACATGCCCACTCAGCCGATTAACTTCAGTCACAAGACACACGCTGGTACGCACAAGATTGACTGCCAGTATTGTCACGATACAGCACGCCGCTCCAAGCATGCATCCGTACCGGCTACCAACACCTGTATGAATTGTCACTCGGCAATTAAAGTAGGATCAGTAGGCGGCACCAGGGAACTGACCAAAATTTTCGCCTCCATAGGTTTCGATCCGTCTGCCAACCGCTACATCTCTGATTATGAGAACTGGAGTGAAAAGCAGATTGAAGAGCTTTACAAGAAGTGGATCGGTCAGCAGTATATGGAGAAAAACAGCCTCCCGGCCCTCGACGAAGCAGGCAAAAGCACTGTTGAAACGGAGTGGGAAGGTGTCGTGAAAGCACTGAAAGAAGATTCCAATGGAAAAATTCAGGGTCCGATTGAGTGGGTTCGTATCCACAACCTCCCTGATCACGCCTATTTCAACCACGCCCAGCACGTTTCTGTCGGTCAGGTTGAATGCCAGAAGTGCCACGGACCTATACAGGAAATGGATGTAGTGTACCAGTATTCCACTCTGGGTATGGGCTGGTGTATAACCTGCCACAGCGAAACAGAAGTCAAGTTCAAAGACAACGGTTTCTACGCACAATATAATCAGGAATACATCAAAATGCACAAGAGTCTCGTGAAAAAACCGGAGTCTGAAATGGATAAAGTTACCGTTGAAGATATCGGAGGCCTCGAGTGCCAAAAGTGTCACTATTGATCATTCCAACATCAACCCCGCAGACCACAATACACAAACCAGCACCTTTTTCAATATATGCACCACGATAACGGTATTTGGGTAAGCACCGAAGATCTGAGCCGCGAAGAATCCTTCCTGCAGTCAGCAGAACGTGAGTTCTCGGTCGAAACTATTGACCAGACCGACGGTAAATGGCAAACAAACCGCCGCGATTTCCTCAAACTGATGGGATTCGGTCTCGGCGCTGCTACTGTAGCTGCCTCCTGCGAGATTCCTGTCAAAAAGGCAATTCCTTATGTCACTAAACCCGACGAAATTGTTCCCGGTGTAGCTAACTACTACGCTTCGAGCTTCGTCAATGGCGGTGACTACTGCGCGGTGCTGGTCAAAACCCGCGAAGGACGCCCGATTAAAATTGAAGGCAACTCACTGAGCGGTGTAACCAAAGGCGGAACAAGCGCCCGTGCACAGGCTTCTGTGCTCAGCCTGTACGACAACCGCCGTATTCAGTTCGCTGGCAGGGTTAAAGACGGTCAGGTAGAAAAAACCGACTGGTCAAAACTCGACGCTGAAGTGAAAGAGAAACTCGCTGCAGGTGGAAATATCCGTGTCATCACCAACACGATCCTCAGCCCGACATCAAAGAGAGCACTCGGCGAATTCCTGGCTAAGTATCCGACAGCATCGGCGGTAACTTACGACCCCGTTTCTGCTTCTGCACTGGTTGCAGCTAACGAGCAGTGCTTCGGAATCGCAGCTGTTCCCGACTACCGCTTCGACACGGCTGAAGTAATCGTGTCGTTCGGTGCCGACTTCCTCGGAACGTGGATAAGCCCGGTTGAATACGCTCGTGCCTACTCTGCCAACCGCAAGGTGTCTGGTAAAAAAGGCACAAAGATGTCGCGCCATTATCAGGTAGAAACTCACATGTCCCTGACCGGCTCCAATGCCGATAACAGGGTACAGGTGCGTCCGAGTGAAATGGGTGCCGCGATCGTCGCTCTTTACAATGCACTGACTGGCAGTTCAGGTGGTCCGAAGCTCAACGACAAGGCCGCTGCTGCTGTCAGAAAAATTGCATCCGACCTGCAGTCTGCCCGCGGAAAATCGCTGGTAGTGTGCGGTTCCAATAATGTGGCCGAGCAAATCATCGTTAACAAAATCAATGATATTCTCGGTAACCTGAATAATACAGTCGCTTTCAATGCTGTTTCCAACCAGCGTCAGGGCGATGACCGTAAAATGGAGGCCCTCATTGCCGAAATGAATAACGGTCAGGTGGCTACTGCCATCGTTTGGGGTGCCAATCCGGCTTATGACTATCCCGGTGCAGCTTTCAAAGCGGCATTCGCAAAGGTCGCCACGCGTATCTCTCTCAATACAGCACTCGACGAAACTACGCTCCTGTGCACACACGCAGCGCCCACGCATCACGCGCTGGAATCATGGGGTGATGCAGAACCAAAGCAGGGACATATCAGTATCATCCAGCCTACCATTGCTCCACTGTTCAGCACCCGTCAGGCAGAGCACAGCCTGCTTGAATGGGCCGACAGTGCCAATCTGGACCGCAACAGCGACCAGCCGTACTATCAGTATGTGAGAGCAGCCTGGACGTCTTCAGTATTCAACACACAGTCCAAATACAGCACACCGGCAGCATTCTGGGATATGACCCTGCACGACGGGG
>JBEGNB010000052.1:0-9701 GCA_041182785.1 Bacteroidota bacterium | reverse complement strand
TTACAGACCAGAACCCGCCGGGATTTTCTCCATTAATCAGATCATTCAGTTTAATGACGCTTCCTGTACCGGCACAAAGTTCTGTCGGCCCTGCTGCGGTGCCGGCATTTACCGGCTGACTGACTGTCACGGTCACACTCTGGGTCAGCGAGGTCGAACATACGGGAAGCGTACCATCGCTCACAGACTGAAGCGTGTAAATGGTGCTCTGAACAGGTGAAACCGGTATGCTGACACTCTGCGGGCCAAACAGGTTAACCATCTGGCTTCCGCTTCCATCGGTGTATGTCAGAGAAAGCGGATATGTACCTGTGCCGCTGAAGGTGAGGCTGGTGCTGCTTCCGCTACAAATAGTTGCCGTGCCTGAAAGCGTTGCCTGCGGCATGGGCTTCCATTGTACCGGCGTACCGGGTGCTATACTCAGGCAAGGGTCGCTCAGGTTGATGGTTCCATTGAGCAGACTGCCCGCGATGGCAGAAATATAGTAAGTGGTACCAGTGGTCAGTCCGGCAGAAAACGGAAAGGTTGGCTGTGTATTGGCTGCATAGATCGTTCCCGGTGTAGCATCGGGCGTGCTGTGCAGAATGAAGCCCACCACGTCGTCGCCGTCGAGGGTGGCATCGTTATTCCACAACCCTGTGGCTGGCTCGGATGCACAGAATACCCGGGGTGTTACAGCCATGGTTCCTGCGTACGTGGCGCACGGGCATGTGTGCGTACCCGAGACGACGGATGCCTGGCAGCCGTTGACATCTTTCACAGAAAACGAATAGGTAGAGCCGTTAGGCAAGACCGATGAAGTGAAAGTACTGCCAGTGAAAGAACCGGCCAGTCCGGTGACTGTGTACGGCGCATTGCCACCGGTTACACTGAAACTTATTGTGTAGCCGGTATTGGTGCTGTTGCAGGAGATAACAGGTGTACCCGGAGCGGGACTGTCCCAAAAAGTGGCCTGTACTTCATCAGATGCTATACAGATGCCGTTGACTTCAGTCCAGCGGAAGGTGTATGTGCCCAGTAGCGATACGTTCACTGCCGAGGTATTACTTTGCGGTGTCGTGATAGTAGCCGAACCCGGGCCGGCAACATAGCTCCACGCACCCGGATATAAACTGAATCCGGAATTAAGGAATGCATTCGGGCCGCATACCCCTATGTTTGTACCTGCATTGGGTACAGGGTATCTTTTGAAGATGACTGGCCTTCCCTGAGAAACAGACAGGCAGGGGTCGTTTGGATCGGGGAACCCTCCCAGACTATTGCCCGCAACGGCAGAGATATAGTAAGTGACATCGTATGACATACCCGGAACAAAGCCGAAGCGCCCGGTTTTGTTCTGAGCCAGTATGGTACCCACGGGGGTGCCCGGATTGGTGTGAAGTATGTAGGAAGCCACTTCGCCGGGATTCAGGAACTGCCCTGAAGCAACAACAGTAATCGAATCGCCGTCGCACAGTGTTGCCGGACTGAGCGGTACCTGGCCGGCATCGGTTCCGCAACTGCAGGTGTATGTACCCGTGACGGGAGCCGATGAACAGCCATTGGCATCAACAACATTGAAACTGTAGCTGCCGCCGCTGGAGATCAGCCCTGAAGTATAGAGCGCGCCCGGAAGGGTTTGTCCGTTTACCGTGTACGGTGCAGTACCTCCTGCTATCGGGAAACTGAGGGTGTAGTCTGTATTCCCGTTGTTGCATACCGGAACAGCGCTTCCGGTGAGAGGGCTCGAGTTGAAAGTAACAGAAACAGTGTCTGCCCGGGAGCAACCATTAATTGAAACATCAAACCGGAGCTGATAGACTCCGAACGCCGAGGCAGTTGCATCGGTGGTGGTATTTGTCGGACTGGAGAGCGTGAGTAATCCGCCGGGAGGAGAACTGATCACCGACCAGTTTTCGATACCGTTGCCCGGACTGCCGGTAACGCTTATCACATTACCACAGATTTCTTTGTCAGGTCCCGCACTGGTTGCAGGCAGCGCATGGAACACAACAGGCTGTCCGGCCGCGATTGACAGACATGGATCGCTCAGGTCTGGCGAGCCGTTCATATTGTTGCCGGCGATGTAGGAAATGTAGTAGGTAGTCTCCGCACTCATATTAATGCTCATACCGAATCTGCCGGTCTGACTGAAGGTCAAGATAGCCCCCAGGCTGGCTCCCGATCCGGTGTGCAAAACAAAAGTGCCGGTATCATCGCTGTCAAGTGTAACACCCTGAGGGAATACAGCGGTAACACTGTCGCCGACACATGCCTCCAGTGTAAATGGCGCCATTTGTCCGGCATTTGTCTGACAGTTACAGTTGTAAGAACCTGCAACAGCTGGTGTTTCACATCCATTGGCATCAACAATAATATACGAATATGAATCCCCGCTCACATTTGGATCCGAGATGAACAGTCCGCTGTTGAAAATACCGTTACCTGAAAAATAGGGAGGAGTGCCTCCGTTTACCGGGAATACAACGGTGAAAAATTCATTGGTAGAGTTGCAGTTGTGTTGTACAAAGCCGGTAGTGGGAGCGGCATTGAAGGTTACCTCAATAGTGTCGGAATCAGTACAGGTGCCTGATGTAGCCTTCCATTCGAACAGATATCCTCCGGCTATACTGACATTTACTTTGGAATCAGTGTCGGTACTGTCAGAAAAAATGGCTGTACCCGGCCCGGAGATCAGGCTCCAGACACCGTTGGATGTGCTGTCGCCGGAAAAAGCCGAGAGATTATACTCCTGTCCGCAGACAGCCGTGTCAGGTCCTGCATATACGTCGGGCTGGAGAAACAGGTCTATTTCCAGACAGGTTTGCGGTCCGTTTCCACAGCCATTGACGCCTCTCAGGCAAACTTTGGGTGCGTTGGCTACAGTATCTGCCCATTCCACCACGATTGTTGGGGTACTGTCGCCCGAAATGATAAGGCCACCGGTGATCTCCCACAGATAAACGCCGGAATTGGCAATGGTATCGGCGGTATAGGTGTAACGGGTGCCCGTACACACCGACAGCGGGCCCTGAATGGAAGGGGTATCCGGTGCCGGATTGACCAAAACTGCGAGACATCCGGGCTGGCTAACGCCGCAACTGTTTGAAACCACCGAACATATATTTCCTCCCGGTAGCGCATTCCATCTGACTTGTATGGTATCGTTACCCTGTCCGGAAAGCAAGGTTGCACCCGCAGGTACCGACCATGAGTAGCTGCTGTTGCTGTTTCCGGCTGCAATGATATAAGACTGAATACTGCCCAGGCAGGCCGTATTGCTTCCATTTATTGTTGGTTGAGTTGGAATATTACCGCTTGAGGTTACGATCACAGACGTAGAGTCGCAGCAGGTCACGTTACCTGCTGATCTGCAGACCATCAGCTGGTAAGTACCCGGGGCATCTGCAGTAGCCAGTATCTGGTTGGTCGGACCCACCAGATGTCCGCCGTTGGAGGCAGTCCATTCGTAAGTAAATCCTGGTCCGGTTGACGAGTTGGTACCAAACAGGGTAACGGTCGTCTGGGAGCATGATAGTGAAGCGGGTGGCTGTATGGCCGCCATCGGACTCAAAACGGTGAGGTTTAGGGTAATAATACTGTCGCACCCAACGGAGTTGGTTAGCGTAGCAGTATAGGTTCCTCCCGTACAGGCATCGGAAAAATTGCTGTTAGAGCTGCACTGCCCCTGGCATACCACTTCGTTGATGGTTTTGAAGGTGGGTTGCAGTATGGTCAGGTTGAGTGTGGAGTTGAAAGGGCAACCGTTATTGTCCACTTGAGGAACTTCATAAGAACCCGTTTGGCAGTAAAAGGTACTTAGAAACTCAAAACAGTTCGGGGCGCACACCTGTTCGGTTGTTTCCTCATCGGGAGAAAGAGGCAGAACAGTCACATTTACGCAATTGGAGGTAATATTCCCACAGAAAGGGGGTGTGCCCGAGTTTAGCTGATTCGAAAGCTGGGTAATGGTGAGCGATCCGTTTGGGTTGGGAATCAGGTTGGACTGGGCTGAGTAGTACGACATTCCGCAAACGGTATAAATACCTGCCGCATAGCCTGTGAGATCAGGTTCAGGAGTAAATTCCTGAATTACCCCTCCGGTGCCACCTATGACGTAACTGTAACTGTATTCAGAAACAGGAGGCTGAGTGGATGGGGGAGGGTAGTCGGCTGGCAGCGTGAGTACCAGGTCCGACGAACCTTTGCAGGCAGAAAAGTCAGGCTGGGGAAGTACGCCTGCATCTGCCGCACAGGAAATACAGTTAATACCGTCGGGATCGCAGAAAATCACTTCAAAGTCAATCAGGTTGCCAACATCCTGTGCCTGACCGTCCACTACAGTAAGTGTCCAGTTGCCATTCACGGGTCCGGTCAGATTTTCAAGACAGCCCGAAAAAGGGAAATAACTGCCCGAATAGTTATTGTTGCTACCCCATGGCTGATTGCTGTTCCATTGATTGGTAAATCCGGGATCGGGTGACGGTGAGTCGCCGCAGGGTACAAATGATACATCCCAGGTAGTACCCACATTACCCATGTGCGTACAAAACTGACCAATTGGCCCGACCAGCGTAACCGACTGACCGCTGGGAGCAGTAAGCGAAATGGAAATATCGCAGAGTGCGGTATGATCAAAAGTTACGTTGACGCCGCATACGCCCTGACCATTCTGACCGAGTGTGTTATTGGTAGCTCCCTGCACATTGATGTTAAAGTCGCCAACGAAGAGATCCTGCATAAACTGCGGGCAGTTGGTACACTCACAGTCGCCACCCTGTGCCGAGATGTCTGAAAACAACGGGAGCAAACTTAATAACGCTGATAACAGGTAAATACGAAACATTGTCACGAGATGGTGTTGAATGATTGAAGTATCTGTTCGGGTGATGCCGTCATTTGTTTTTCCTGGAAAGCGGGCTACAGGGGCTCAAGGTCGCAATTTTCCTTAAATTAACAAGGCAATATCAACAATAACGGAAAATGATGGTATAATCTTGAGAATATTAGTCCGGACTCCCCTACATTAGCACCCGAATCTGAAACTCACCATTTAAATTACTTACTGGCTTATGATGAACGATTATGTTCGGGACCATATGACCAAGGACCTGGTCACTCTTGGCCCTGAGAGTACGCTCGCCGAAGTACGCGAAATCATGTTGACAAAACATATACACCATATTCCGATTGTCGGTGGCGACAACGGCAGAAAACTGGTCGGAATGGTGACCTCCTGGGATCTGGTCAAGCTGGGGAAATCTGCCAGCGAGTACGGAGAAATCAAGGTAAAAGAGATAATGACAGAGAGAATCGCGGCACTCGACCCCGATCAGCACCTCGGAGCTGTAGCCGATATTCTCATGCGCCACCTCTTTCATGCCGTACCCATTGTAAACGACGACCATGATCTGGTTGGTATCATCACCAGCACAGATATCATCAAGTATTCCCATGCGAAGGAATACCCGGATGATCTCGGCAAGTTTGTACAGGAAAACATGTAATTACCGGTGTATTTCCGGTTTTTCAGGCGCCCTCCGGCTACCGGGGGGCGCTTGGTATTAGAGTTTGTTCAGGATTCTCTCGCCGAGTCAAAAACGGCTCATTTTTCACCATTTTTCACCTTTTTTCAGTTACGTAGCTCCGGCTATGCGCCTTCAAAAATGCAAAAACTGACAAAAAATCTGCCTGTTTTTGCCAACGGCAGAGAATCCTGAACAAGCTCGTAGTCATGATATGAAGACATCCCGAAATGAACTGATTCTCATCGGTATAGCCTTCCTGGCATTTATCAGCCTGGGTCTGCCCGACGGACTGCTGGGTATCTCCTGGCCGTTTATCAGTACGAAAACAGGTGTTCCGCTCGACTCGCTCGGATCAATCCTGCTGGCGCTGTTACTCGGTTTCGTCTCTACCAGTGTGCTTAGCGGGTATATCATGGCCCGCTTTTCGATGGGATGGCTGCTTGCTGTCAGTTGTGTTACGACATCACTCAGCCTGTTTGTGGTGGCCGTTTCGCCCGACTGGCTGGTTATTGTTGCTGCTTCTTTTTTTCTCGGTGCCGGCGCCGGTGCTATTGACACAAGCTTCAATATTTTCGCTTCAGTCAGGTTCAGTCCGGCAGTCGTAAACTGGCTGCATGCCTTTTACGGAGTTGGCGCCACGGCAGGTCCTGTGCTGCTGACCTGGCTTTTCACACACAGGCAGTCGTGGGAGTCGGGTTACCTGGTTGTTGCCACGGTTCAGATGACACTGGCTGTTTTGTTCGTCTTCACTGTCAGGATGTGGGGCCGGCCGGCAGAAAAACACGAGCGACCCGAAACGGTTCCCTGGAGAGAAACACTGGGTATTCCCATGGTGTGGATCGGTATTCTGGTCTTCTTTTTTTACACCGGATTCGAGAGCAGTATGGGGCAATGGACATTCACCGTGCTTCTAAAAAGCCGTAATCTGCCCGAAAGCGAGGCGAGTGCCCAGGCCGGGTTTTTCTGGGCCAGTCTGACCATCGGCCGGATTCTCTTTGGGATCGTACTCACCCGAATATCGGTAGGTTCTGTCCTGAAAATTGCCTTTCCCGGTATATCAGCCGGCGTCCTTTTGCTATCTTTTAATGCCGGCGGGTTTTCCGATATTGCCGGGATCATACTCGCAGGGTTCTCCTGCGCACCCGTATTCCCGTTGCTAATTACCCTTACTCCGGTCGTGTTTGGCAATCGCCATTCATCCAGTATCATAGGATATCAGTCCTCGGCAGCCATGCTCGGCGCCGCTTTTATCCCGGGTTCGCTGGGCTTGCTGGCAGATTTTGCCGGCTGGACGGCCCTGCCTGCCGTGCTGTTTGTACTCTCCGTATTTATGGGCTTGCTGGTCTGGGTATTGATCCGAAAAACAGCGTAAATTGTGTAGAGTTATCAGTAATATACATCCATCACCAAATTGAAAAGGTGTTTAGTCAACTGATACGCTCGCCCAGATGTTTAGCAGCGTTTTACTGTCCTGCGTCCAGTTCCATTCCTGCGCTGCACGCACGCACGCTTCGCTCAGGCGCGCATACGAGGCCGGACTGTTCCCCAGGGCCGTTACCGCTTCAGCTATGACCTCCGGCGCCGCTTTCTCAAGCAGTACAGCTACTTCATACTCCTGATTCAGTGCATGGTACTCGGGGAAATCCATCGTAAGTACCGGCACACCGGCCTGTACGAAATCGAAATACTTGTTTGCCAGTGAATAGTAGTATGACAGCCCCCTGTTTTCCAGCAGATTGACCCCCAGCCAGGCGGTGCCAGTGATGTTTTTCAGTTTTCCTGGTTCAACGTATCCCAAAAACTGCACTTTCTCCCCCAGATCAAGGCTTTTTGCCAGCTCCCGCAACTTAGCCGAAAGATCACCCTCTCCGGCGAGCAGGAGCTTGTACTTTTCATCAAGCAGGGTCATTGCCCGAAGCAGGGATTCAATACCCCGGCCTTCATTCAGTGAACCCTGATACAGTATGGTATGTGGTAGCTGCTGCATACTCCGCTTCACAGGCTCCCGGACGACAGGTACATTTCTTACAACGCCAAACTCAATCCCGTAACGATTGGATAATATGGAAGCCAGCGCAGGCCCCACCGTATAGGCATATCGGTAACGAGGGATAAACAACCAGCCAACCAGTTCCCAGAAGCACTTCACCAGCTTTCGGTTTACCACTTCCGGCACTTCCGTGAAGTACTCATGCGCATCATAAACACGCTTTTTCCCCCTCAATACTGATGCAAAATACCCTGCCGGCATGGTATCGAGGTCAACAGTACCCACTGCATCCCATTTTTTCAGCCGGAGCAGAAAGAAAAACAGCCGTATATTGTACTCTGCGTAAAAAAGAAATCCTTTTCTGAAAAAACACCGGAGTCTGACCAGCCTGAAAGATTGTTCTTTCAACGGCCCCGATTCGGGCAATTCCCGTCCGGTAAGCGTCACCTGATAGCCGTTTGCCGACAGCGTCTCGCATATCCTGTGCATGCGCTGATCGTAGCTCAGATCGTTGGTGACGGTAAAAATGATTGTCATTGTCAGAATTCTGCCAGCGCGGCATACACCAGATCAACCGGGAGGCCCATCACATTCGGAAAGGTGCCCTCTATCCGGGTTATCTTGCAGTGACCAATCCAGTCCTGTGCGCCATACGATCCCGCCTTGTCGAAAGGTTGCCAGGTCGTGATGTAATAACGAATTTCCTCGTCTGAAAGCGGCGCGAACCATACCTTCGTATGACCTGCCGTCACTACCTCCCGTTCTTTCGACAGCAGACACACGCCTGTGACCACCAGATGCTGCCTGCCCGACAAAGCCCGCAACATACGGAAGGCCTCAGCTTCGTCTTCCGGCTTGTTGAAAATATGATTGTCAAGTATCACCACCGAATCTGCTGAGAGGACAATTTCTCTGTCCTGTATGAGATGTGCGGCCGCCTGCGCTTTTCTTTGTGCCAGCCAGGGCGCTACTTCCTCACAAGGCATGTCTGCCGGAAACGACTCATCCACGTCGAATGTCTGTACGGTGAAATCGAAACCGGCCTCGCGGAGCAGCTGGCTCCTTCTGGGGCTTTTGGATGCGAGTATCAGCGGACGATCGAGGGTTATCATAGTTTTTCAGTTAATAAGCCCCGAAATACCTCCGCATGAACCATTCAGCTGAAAGCAGGAGCGCCAGCAGCGCAAATATCCACTTCAGGTTGATAAGCGGGTTGGTGGAGGTGGTCTGGTATATTACCGGTTTTACGGTCTGGTTGGTTCTGATTTTCTCGCCAATGGAGGCCAATTGTGCAGGGAACACAGTTTCTCCTCCAAACCGGGCACTCAGTCCGCGCAGCACACTGTGATTGGCGGTTGTTTCAAACAGTTCGAGCTGTATGGCCTGAACACTGAATTTTCCCTCGTAAGTGAGCGCTTCTCCATTGAAGGTAGTGGATGCCTTGTACGTGTACGCGCCTACAGGCAGGATACCTGCGGAGAGTGAATATGCCTTGCCCAGCTTGTTGAACGTGAAAGTAAACTCCTTCCCGTCGCGGTTTTTTATACTGATACTGACGTCTGGTTCATTGGTCAGTTCGTAGTTCGCATTGTAAAGCTCTGCCCCGAATACAACCGGTTCGTTCTCTTTGAATATATTTTTGTCCTGATTGATTCTGAACTTCCGCTTGTCTTCCTTTACGGAGAGGTACTGTACAGTTTTACCAATCAGTTCATTAAAGAGTTCGTGGTTCTGGTGTTGCAGGAAGTCGAAAAGTCTCCAGCGCCAGAGCCCTTCTCCCATGAAAATACCCGTCTTGATACCATTGGTTTCGCCCAGTGCGAGCAGGGGCTGGTTGGTATCTATTTTGCCGATTCTTTTGTTGAGCAGCACCTGAGCCTGCGGAGTGGCTGCAAAGTTGCCGAAAGCCGAGGTGATCGGATTGAACTGAGGCAGGTTTTCCACCAGTTTTTCGTCCAGGGAGAATGCAGCGAATTTGCTGTTCACAACTGCCTGCACGTCATCGCTCTGTTTCCCGTCGCTTTGCATGGAAATGAGTCCCTGTGCTTTTGAAAGTGCGCTGTAGCCCGTCTGCATGCCCGCGATGAATAATCTAGGTATGCGCTTGTCGTTCAGTGTTTTCAGTACGCCGGATATATCGTTGCCCGACGATGGCAGATTATGCAGTATGACAAAGTCGTATTTGCCGGCATCCAGTCCGGGAT
>JBEGNB010000051.1:0-4277 GCA_041182785.1 Bacteroidota bacterium | reverse complement strand
AGCCGGGTCTGAAAGCAGACCCGCCCCGAAGCGAAGCCGAGACCTGAAAACCCCGCAGAAAGGGGCTTCGGGGAATGCTCCCTAACAGGAGCTGGAAAAACAAGGTGGTGTTGGTCGGGGGGGTACGAACGACTGGTGTGAGCAGATGCCCATGATAGGTCTTTAATCTGCACACAATAACGGCCACGGACTTCAATTTATGGTAAAACTAGCCAAAACACTTAAATAAGGCTTGAAAATGTCCACGCTTCTCTTGCCCATAATCATGTGAATACCTCCAGCCCCTCCAATTGAAAAACGATCTGTGATTTTCCTCGTCAAATCTATTCGGCCAGTAAAACCATAATACAGATACTTTGCAGAAATTCGAAACGTTACAGCCGTTGTAATATAATTGCCAGAAAGGGGATAATAAAGCTCAGAGACAACAGCCCCAGCTAGTTCGTTGCGGTTCATCATTCCAAGTTGTCCACCAAATCCCCAGTCAAGATTCCATTTTTTCCCGAGTTGTGTGTTTCTGATTATTTCAACAGTTCCATAGTTTGTGGTGATTGCACCATCATCTGGTTTAAAGTGTTTGATACCCGCATTTTCTAACAATTCGAAAAGCGATTCATCAGGAACGCCTTCTACTCTTTCATCTCTTGGTGTAAAAATATTTTCATCGGCTTTTTTGATAAATACTGGCATCCCACCAATGGTAATTCCGTACACTCCCGAAAGCTGGTAGGTGTATTTGTTTGAGCCATATGTGAGCTTTACTTTGTACCTGCCCTTCCTGATGTCACGGGCAAGTCCCACTTGATAGCCGTCACCAGCACCATCCTCAGTTAAATATAAAAGTGGGATTATTTCACTTGAGAATTCATACTTTGAAATATGTTTTTCTTGAGCTGCACAAAAATCAGTTAAAAAAAGAAGCAGGCCTGTTATGGCTAGTATCGGCAGTGATAAAATGGTTTTCATATTTCCCAATTTAAAGAATGTAGGGCTGGTGCTTTGCAATACCTTTTACTGTCGTATTTGCATCATTAACAACCGCATCATGGGCCTCGTCCATCGTAATAACAGCGTATCTTACGCTTTCATCGAAGGTATTGGCAATTTGTACAGCGTTTCCGCTCGCATCATAAGCAGGAAGTGTGGTGGTAGCAGCATCTTCTGGGTCAGTAGAATTGTCCAAGACAATGTAGTACTGTATTCTGCCAATGTGCTGCTCAAAAGTTTCGGCATATTCAAAGAAGGCAAATGAAGGGTATGCAATCTCCAGCAATGGGTTTTGAGCCAGTAAGTTCTGTACAGCAGACGGTGTCCTTAGCACGACACTACCATCTGTGAAATCCACCAGCATAAACTCCTCCACTCCAGTCTTGTGGTACAGTTCAATTTGCTTCTGAACAAGGTCTCCACCTTTTTTGAGATCCTCAACGAGGAGTTGGGCAAGTGCGTAAACGGGTTCTATAGATTGCACCGTGCCTATTGAAGTATCTGATGCAATTTCATTTTTTTCACATCCCAAGAAGCACAAGATTGCTCCAGTGATTAAAAAAACTACAAGATTTTTCATAAAAACAATTGTTAGGGCCATTTGTGGCCAGTTTTGATATCATCCGGTTTTGTAGGTGTCCAGAACGTTCCACCAATATAAAACAAGAACCAAGTTTTATGCTCAAATCCACGAGCCAAAGTTAGTTGTTTCCGTAAGCCGCAGTGCTTGCCCGTGGGTTGGGTTTCATCTTTGGTTCATTTCATATTCATATTTTATTTTTTACTTCGTGGTTGCCACCGTAAGCACATTTTTTATTCCCTGAATATCTTTCCTTTAAATGTCCCTTCCGTAATCCGAATCGTATCTGGTTGTTGCCCGGCAGGTGTCCAGAACTCATGCCGAACGACGGTTGCCTGAAATTTACCGCTAATATCCCCTGTTTTAAGATTTAGGTCAGTAATGTCAAGATAGTTGTCGTCGTTCTGTTCAAAAACAGAATAGTCACCGGTTACTACATCCCCATCGGAAGCCCACTCAGAATACGACAAGGCGCATAACACATCCTCAGAAACCGGCCATGCGTAATTTAGGGTTTGCCTTCCGGTGTGCAATGGAACATGATCAAGCGTTATCTTGCCACGAAGTTCGCCGTATTGATTACGATGAATAAGCACAATCCCAATGCAGGAGTCTGGCTTGCAAAACACATCGGTGAAGAACACCCCGGTCTTTCCTGTCCACGGTATGTCGTTGAGTTTGGCAGAACCTTCCCCGTAAAATCCATACACGTCGAAAATACTGTCTTTGCGGCAGGTAGTCAAGGACAATAAAAGCAAAAGAAAGAACAATGGGTTTTTCATGACTTGACGATTAATTTGTTGAAGAATGCGGTGCCTACTTGCACTCGAAGCGCATACGCTCCCGCCGGAAGTACTTTTAAGAAAAATGTTTCCGTATAGGCGCCTCGATTGTGCAGGTAGCGGCGCTCCTCGAGCAATACACCCGTCAAGGAGAAGAGACGAATAAAAACGGGAACGTTATCGTCCTGCGACTCAAACCTTACTTGTAACAGGTCATCGGCGGGGTTTGGGAAGGCTGTAAATACTTGCCCAGAACTGCTCAGGGCACTCCCGTCAGAACGGAAGCATATCCCGTTGTCTTCTTTTATCAATGTGTTTATGAACGCAAATACGGAGTTGCCTGCTTGATTTGTCACCTTGACACGAAGAAAAACAATGGTTCCAACCGCAAAATTGGTGGAGTACAGTTCGATTTGGTCGGTTGACCCGACCGGGTTGCCCCAATTCACACCGTCGGTGGAAATATGCCATTCATAAGTTATACTTCCATTTACCCCTGTCACACCAGCAGAATAAATCTCTGAAAGGGGCTGGCAAATAAAGTCCGAGCCTATTATGTTGGCTGAGAAAGATATGACAGGGTCTGGGAAATAATCGGCAACCGTGCAACCGTTGCCGTCCCGTATCCATTGGGCGTTTTCGGAAATACCCACCACCCCGGTGGCTCCCTTGTCGTTTATTTCGGGGTTGGAGTACCGGAGCAGGCGTTTGTTGCCATCGCGATGTTGGTGCATTATTGTGCTGTAATTCTTCCATCCGCATAACGCACAACGCCGATGCCCCCATCCGTGGCCATGCTCACTCGCACCTCCGTTGTCGCAGCCATTCCTCTGAAAAGTGGCACAGGTTTGATGCCTGCACCCCACCACATGGCCCAGTTCGTGGCTGAACGTGAAATTGGTACTGAAACTGGCTCCCTCCACGATCATAAATGAAAGGTCGAACATCGGGTTGCCGAGGTTTGAGATAATCTGACCGGGATTGTTCGGGTCGGGGACGAAGCCCGCTACCCCCAAAACTCCGCCAGCATAGCCCGCGTCGGTGATCAGACAAACCACGTCGGCAAGGTCAGTTTGCCGCCATTGAACGATATCGTTGTCTGTTATCAGGGCTTGCAAGTCCTGCTCCAGGTCGAGAGGATTTTCGTTGAAACCAGTCCATGGTCTGAAATTTGCCCTGGCGACACAGACATCGGTCACCTCGCTTTTTTCAAATGCCTGATTGGTTTGGGCGATTCCCAAATCGGCCATATCGTTTAGCCCAAGTACACCAAAACGGTCTTCGGCGGCCTGTGTGTACAGAAACAACACCCGAATAACGCATGCCTCGCCGGAGCGGGATGCAGCGGCTTGTTTTTGCGGCTTTGAGAAACCTTGTTCTTCAGGTAGTTCAAGGCATTCCGTCTTGTCGTCAAAGAAAGATGGGTTCACTCTTGCCATAATGCTGTATTCGCTGTTTAATGCGAGTATCTCGAACCGCGCGTCGTCGGCAACAATATAACCGTATTTTCTGCCCTCGCGGGCTTCAAGCATTATTTCACCGCTTTGGCATTTGCACTCGCAGGAATCACTCTCGATAAGAATTCCGTAGTAGTAATAGTTTTGGTCGTTGATATAGCGGGATGTCTGTGGTGCAAATTTAAGGTTTTGGCACTCTTCTAACTGGTACTCGTCTTCTGTAAGAAGAATATGCAAATTCCCGCCTGCATTCACACTGGTTGCCAGATTTTTGACCTTGATCAACTTTGCCGATGAAAATCGCCCAACATTGGAAAGTTTCCCGTACAAAACCGCTTCCTCTGCCGACAGTACCGAGGTATCAGGAAACCGTTCGATGAAATCTGTCTGGGCTTTTGTTGTGACTGCGAAAAAGAGTAACGAAAAAAAGAAAATAATCGTTTTCATCATGAGCCAGTAGTGGTTTTGAGC
>JBEGNB010000050.1:0-7200 GCA_041182785.1 Bacteroidota bacterium | reverse complement strand
CTGCAAATCGGGAAGTATGGGCAGTTCAGCTGTTCCGTTGAACCGCGCGCGCCTGCGTACCTGATTGATGGCATCGTATGCCTCGGTGGTAGGACCGTTGCTCAGTTCATTCAGCGCCTCGGCTTTCATCAACAGGATGTCGGAATAGCGCAGGTACGGGAAGTCGTGATCCGTATTTCCAGCCAGCGGCTCATTCTGCTTGTCCCAGTATTTCTGGAAGTGTGGTTCCACCGTGGTGCTGGTACCGTCCTGATTGTTGATTCTGGTGAGAAGGGTAACCTCGCGGCGGCGGTCCTGCGCGTTGTAACTGTCGTACAGTGCCTGGGTAGCTACCTGCCAGCCCTGTGCATTTACACCGGGAATCTGGCCTTTCAGTTCTCTTGGCAGGAGTCTGACATTAAACTGACCCGCCTCCCAGAAAGAGATGCTGTTGTTGGCGGTACCGAACCCTACGCCGAACAGGGTTTCCTTTCCGTTCTCGTTCGGAATTCGAAACGCATCAGCATAATCCTGATATAGTCCGTATTTGCCGGATGCGATAACTTTGTTGCAATGATCCACACATTTCTGCCACTCATTATTGTACAGGAATACCTTGGCCAGCATACCCGAGGCGGCACCGCGTGTGGCTCTTCCGAGTCCGTTGCCTGCTGAATAGCTTTCCGGGAGATTTTGCTCGGCAAAGGTCAGGTCGTCAATAATCTGGGCATACACTTGCGCTTTGGGTGCTCTCGGCGGCCTGAGTTCGCCGTTTTGAGTAACCACCAGCGGCACATCCCCGAACCAGCGGGTCAGATCGAAGTACAGTATTGCCCGCAGGAAACGGGCTTCTCCGATACGCTGATTTTTATAGGTGTCCGAGGCCTGAATATTCGGGATTCCCTCGATGGCAAAATTGGCATTGTTGATACCCTTGTATGCCAGTACCCAAAAATCGTACAGGGAGGCATTGACAGGCTTGTGGGTAAATGTATTCAATTCATTGAGGTCAACTGCGGGCAAGCGGTTGTCCATTTCATCGGAGCAAAGGCCCATGGTGACCCAATAGGTACTGAAGTAAACACCTCCGAACGTGGGCGCCGAGCTGGTCGCGTTTAATATGCTGTAAATGGAGTTTACTGCCGCTGTGGCATCATTCTCCGTTTGAAAGAAGTTCTCAACGAATACCTGATCTTTCGGGTTCTCCTCCAGAAGTCGCTGGCAGGCAGCCAATCCGATGGCCAGTATGAGCAGAGCGAAGATATATTTCATGTTTTTTCAATTGAAAGTTTGAACTCAGAATGAAATCTGCAGGCCACCCACGAACGAGCGCGCGAGGGGATAACCACCATAGTCAATACCCTGCAGCAGGTGGCTCTGACCGAAAGCATTTACTTCCGGGTCGTAACCTCTGTATTTCGTCAGTGTATAGAGGTTGTTGGCACTGCCATACACCCTGAACTTGCCGAATTTCATCTTTTTCAGCAGTTTTTCAGGCAAATTATACCCTACTGTCACGTTTTTAACGCGGAGGAAGGAAGCATCCTCTACCTGTGCATCGCTGAATACATTTCGCTCGGAGGGATTCACTTTGGTGTATTCGTTGTTCGGATTCTCCGGTGTCCAGCGGTTGTCGTAAAATTCCCGCAACACGTTTGTCTCTCCGTTCAGCGAGCCTATTTCAAAGAGGTAGGCATTCACCACCTCGGCGCCCTGTACTCCCTGCAGAAATACGGACAAATCGAAGTTTTTCCAGCTCAGGCTGTTTGTCATACCCCAGATAAAATCGGGCGTGGCATTGCCAATGACTGAGCGATCGGCTTCGTCAATTACTCCATCTGGCTGCCCCGTGAGTACGCCCTGTGCATTTCTGCCGTTAATATCCCGGTAGCGGCGGTCGCCGGCCTTCGGATTTTGTCCCTTGAGGTGCGGACTGTTCTGTGCTTCCTCGTCAGACTGGAAAATACCGTCGGTAGTGAGTCCGAAAAAGGTGCCTATGGGTTGTCCGACGCGCAGAATACTCCATCCGCTTGGCACGGTGAGTACACCCGGCACCGGAATATCCGTACCCTGAGATAGTTCGGTGATTTCATTCCGGTTGATCGAAAAGTTCAGGTTGGTCTCCCATTTCAATTGCCCTGTTGTGTTGTGTGATGTCAGAGCGGCCTCGAATCCGCGATTCCGCAGTCCGCCGATATTGTAGAGCGCCCCCGTGAAGCCGGATGTGGCAGGCAACGGAGTGTAAAGCAGCAGGTCGGATGTCTGTTTCTGATAAACATCCATGGTTACACCGAAGCGTCCGCTGGCAAACTCGGCATCTACCCCGAAATCGAACTGGGAGGTTCTTTCCCAGCGCAGATCCGGATTCGGGTAGCGCAGGGGCTCCTGCCCGAGGTATGATTCGGAGTTGTTGAAAGTACCCTGACCGATGGCTCCCACAGTTGCCAGCGAGGAGTAGGGGGCAATTTCCTGGTTTCCTATAACACCGTAACTCAAACGGGTTTTGAGGCTGTACAACCAGCTCACATCCTTCAGGAACTCTTCTTCATGCAGTTTCCAGGCAACTGAGCCTGAAGGGAAAAAGCCGTATTTATCGTTTATGCCGAATTTGGAAGCTCCGTCCACACGGCCTGTAAGTGTAACCAGGAATCGGTTGTCGAAGGCATAATTAACCCTGCCGAGATAGGAAATGATACCCCAGGTCAGTTCGCCAGTGCCGGCAGGCTGCGGATTCTTGCCGGCTCCCAGACTGTGCCAGCCAGTTCTGTTATCTGCGAAATCAAGTGCGAAGGCAAATACCCGCTGGGAGTGGAATCCCTGGTAAGTGTTTCCAATAAGGGCATCGAATTGGTGGCGATCGCCCAGTGATTTGTTGTAGTTCAGGGTGTATTCTGTGAGCCAGCTGATACCCGCTGACGTGGCAACCACGGCAGAACCATTGCTTGGTTCACCTCTTTTCAGAAAATTGGGTACAAAACGATTGTCCTTGGATGAGAACCCGTCAACGCCCAGACTGGCCTTGAGGGTGAGTCCGGGAATAATCATATAGGAAGCATAGGCATTGGCTATGGCCCTGCCGTAATTGGAGATATTATCCGTTTCCCGGGCGTCGGCCACCGGATTTCCGATATTCCTTCCGCGGTCATCCTGAAATGTGTAGCCACCTGCGCGCTCTGGATCGAGCACCGGCAGGGTAGGAGGGAAGAACAGGGCCGAACTCGTGGCTCCCGGCAACAGGGTGCCCGTACCGGCACTCTGAGCTCCGGTGAGCACGCCATTTGATTTGATAAAACTGACACTTAGATTACTGCCTGTTTTGATTCGTTTTCCTATTTTCTGATCCAGATTGCTCCTGAAACTGTAGCGCTCAAAGTCTGAATTCAGGATAATGCCGTCCTGCTTGAAATAACCTCCGCTGATGGAGTACTGTCCGTTTTCGGTTCCGCCATACGAACTAAGCTGGTAGCTCTGCATGGGTGCCGTGCGGAAAATGGCATCCTGCCAGTCGGTACCCTTTCCAATATTCTCGGGGATCAGGTAGCGAACGTCGAGCGGAAGCTTGGCGTCCAGACTGTAATTATTAATGTAATGGGCAAAATCCTCTCCATCCAGCATTTCCAGCTTTTTGGAAACCTGCTGAATGCCGAAATAGGAGTCGAAAGACATGCCCGACTGACCAGCCTTGCCTCTTTTGGTGGTAATCAGTACCACACCATTGGACCCTCTCGAGCCATACAGGGCGGTGGCAGAGGCATCTTTCAATATTTCTATTCGTTCAATATCGCTCGGTGAGATAGCCGACAATCCGTTGAGCCCGGCACCTGCGATACCACCGGCGTTGGTCTGGCCGTTATCACTGGTGATGAGCATTCCGTCCACCACATATAGTGGTTCGTTTCCGGCATTGATGGAGCTGCTTCCTCGTATCCTGATGGAGGTTTCCCCTCCCGGGCGCCCGCTCACCTGCGTGACCTGCACGCCCGCCGCACGACCCTGAATAGCCTGATCGAGGGAAACGGGTGCCGTACGCACCAGGTCTTCCGCGGTAATAGAGGATACAGAACCGGTGAGATCGCTCTTTTTTACGGTGCCATAAGCTACAATAACCACGTCCTGCAGCAAGGAGGCCGAGGGCTCCAGCGTAACAGCGATATTTTGTTCGTCGCCGACGGTCAGTGTTTTGGTCTGATAACCCGTGTAGGAAAAAGCAAGTGTAGTTCCTTTCTGACAATTGATGGTAAATGTACCAGCTGCATCAGTTACGGTACCGCTGGACGTGCCCCGGGCAGTAACGGTGACGCCGGTGAGCGGCTGCCCGTCTTCTGAAGAGGTTACTTTTCCGGTGAAAACCTGAGAAAAGAGCGTGTTCAGCGCGCAGAAAGAGAGAAAGAAGAGTAACAGGTGTCTCATGCGAGTAGTATTTTCAGATGACAAATCCGGAATCCGGTTTGAAATGAAATTAAAAAAGAAGAGTGCTATCCTCTGGCAATGTCAATGGAGTAGCTGAATCCTTCACCTTTGTAATAAACTTTGTTGTACTCAATAAGCTGACCGTCGGTGTCGCTGACAATCCTGCGGCGATACAGAACGGGATCTCCCGCCTCGAGATTCAGTTTGTCGGCAAGCCACTCGTCGGCTGCTATGGCACTGATTTCCTCTCTGGAGAACGCGGCAATGACACCCAGGTCTTCTTCCAGCATCTGATACATGGGCCGGTAGAAATCTTCGTGTCCGGTCAGTTTCAAGCGTGGATGAAAACTGGAGACAGTAAGCAGGCTGGGACCCGATTCGGTACCCCTCAGACGAAGTACCTCTATGAGTGTTACACCCTGATTTACGTGTAATGCCTCAGCAGCTTCCTGACTGGCACGTACGATGCGTACGTCAATTTCAAAATTTACCACCTCAATACCACGGCTCTGCATTTCTCTGGTAAAACTCCACCAGCTGTCGAGTCGCGTGGGTATGCGTTTGGGGGCTATTTTGGTGCCTATCCCTTTTCTTCGAATCAGCAATCCCTCGTTCACCAGTTTACTGATGGCGAACCGGACCGTATTGCGGGAAACCCCCAGTTTTTCAGAGATTTCAACCTCTTTGGGCAGAAATTCCCCGTCACAATAGGGTGGTTCGGCAATCAGTTGCCTCATCATGCGCTCCACTCGCTTGTGGAGAGGTGCGCTGCCTGAAGTGTCCAGTCTGTAACCCATTGCATACTATGTTTGAACATAGCAAAGGTTTAAAGATTTTCTGAATATACAAGTGCCTGCCGGATTATTTCTGCGATTTTATAGTTTTGCGACCAAATCTTTCATTTTCACTGTATTTCCGATGGGTATTTTCCAGATTTCTCTCGTTGTGGCCGACTATGATGAGGCCATTGATTACTTCACCGGTGTACTGGATTTCGAGTTGCTTGAAGATACCAGGCTCAGTGAAACCAAGCGCTGGGTACGGGTTGCCCCAAAAGGTTCTGCCTGTGCCTTGTTACTGGCAAAGGCCGCGAACGAGGAACAACTCGGCAGGGTAGGGAACCAGACAGGAGGGAGGGTGTTTATGTTTCTTCACACCGACGACTTTTACCGCGACTATAATCTGTGGCGCTCACGCGGTGTGAAGTTTATCCGTGAGCCATCAAGGGAGGAGTATGGTATTGTTTCGGTATTCGAAGATATATACGGCAATCTGTGGGATCTGATTCAGCCGGTGTAACTATACAGGAGCACTGGTCTGAAAGCCGTGTTTTTCATCGTTGGTGATATTTTCAAAGGTCCACTCGAAGCGACCATTGAACGGGGCTTCCCGCTTCGGGCAATCCGTAATGGGACAAACACGGCACGAGCCTGCGGGCATGCACCCGTCTGTGTGTACGAACATCTCCAGTGTGTGGGGAAAGTGGTCGCCAATCAGTTTGTCCAGTTCTTCAACTTCCCTGTGCGCCTCATTCACGTTGAAATACCACGGTACGGTGAGGTGGCAATCGAGGTGCAGTACATGACCATATTTGATAACGCGCAGGTTATGCAGATCAATCCAGTTGTCGCGCTTGTTCTTGTTCAGTACATCTACCAGCTCATTGAGTAGCGCAATGTCTGCCTCATCGGTGATACCTGCGACGGTCTCGCGGATTATTTTATAGCCTTCCATGATGATCATAAAGGCAAAAACAATTGCCACAGCACTGTCTATCCAGGATATGCCGGTCAGCAAAAGCAGAATGAGCCCGCCAATAATACCCACGGTGGTCCAGGTGTCCGACTGCAGGTGTTTTCCACTCGCCTGCAGGGCAATGGAATGATCCTTCTTTCCCACGCGCACGCACCACGCACCCACGAGATAGTTTATGACTGCCGTGGTGCTGATCAGTATGATACCGGTATCGAGCTGTTTGATTTCGTGCGGGTGCAGCAGATTGATGACCGATTCGTAAATAATAATCAGTCCGGCCATCAGAATTAGTATCCCTTCAAAAGATGCTGAGAGAAGTTCAATTTTGCCATGTCCGTACGGATGATTGTCGTCGCGGGGTCGGGCAGCCATTTTCAGGCTGTACAGTCCGGTAAACCCGGTTACCACATTTACGGTACTCTCCAGTGCATCGGTCAGTACAGCGATGGAGTTGGTCAGAAAATAGGCCGTTACCTTGATGGCAAAAAGTGCCAGTGAAGTGATGACAACCCATCGCTGTACCCTGACTGAATGTCTGGTTTCTTCCTTGTTCATCGGGATGAGGTGTTATTTCTTGCCCTTGGCCCGCTGCTGCTCTTTCAGCTTTTCAGCCTGAATACGCTGCTGTTCTTTCATTGCCTGCTCGAACTTCTCTCTCCATCCGCCCTGTTTCTTGGGTTTGTTGCGGTTTGCTTCCAGTTGCTCCTTGATCTTCTCATTGTCAATGAGATATTGTTTTGTTACAACTGTCTGACCGATGTTCAGAATGTTACTGAAGCAAAGATAAAGAGTAAGACCCGAGGCAAAAGAATTGAAGAAAAACATGAAAAATACCGGCATGGTGTACTGCATGTATTTCATCACCTTCATCTGATCGTTATTCTGCATGGCGGAGGCATCCATCTGTTTCATGGAGTACCAGGTGTACCATATCGTGGTTACTACCCAGATCAGGGTAAACAGACTGATGTGGCTTCCGGCGCCGAATGGCAGTTCAAATGGGAGCTGCATAATACTGTCGTAGCTGGACAGGTCAACCGCCCACAGGAAGCTCTG
>JBEGNB010000049.1:0-7124 GCA_041182785.1 Bacteroidota bacterium | reverse complement strand
GTACTTGATACTGAACCGGCCTACACGGCAGGTTATGATTCACTCCTGAATCATCTGCTCAACAAACTCCGATACCCTGCCGCATGGCGCGACAGCTGCAAAACCGGAATAATCGAGATGGAACTGCTCGTCAGGAAAAACACTGACGTCAACGTGGAAAATGTACTTGACTTCAGTAATCTCGGTCTGGATTTTCAGTGGGAAGCCATGCGCCTGGCCAACCGGATGGATGGACAGTGGACACCCGCCCTGTTTGAAGGCAAGCCGGTTACCGCCACTATTCCACTGAGGGTCATGTTCAAATCCGATGCCAAAACGTGCGCATCGGTCAACGACAGCTTCGACCGTGCCATGTTGCTGGCCGATGAAGGCGCCAGTCTGCTCGCTCAGGAAAAAACAGATGAGGCGATCGCAAAATGGACGGAAGCGCTCAGGCTGCAACCCGATAACTGTGAGCTGCTGTACTACAGGGGCACAGCCTATGTGAACCAGAACAAGCGAAATGAAGCCTGTGCCGATTACAATCGCATCAAGTCAATTCTGGGTGTTACCTGGTTTGAGGGTATCAGAAGGGTAGTATGCGGACTTTGACACCCCCTAAAACAGCAATCCCTGCTGTCCGCCAACTTCTTTCGGACCGCGCATACTAACATCCGGCATCACACCCGAAAACACCTGCCATGCAAATGCGGCCAGTTCCGGTGCCAGCAGGTTATCGGGCTCATGCGTGAAGAAATAGGCTGACTCCAGTCCGTTATCCATCCAGTATTTAAGCCGCTCCGACCACTCGCTCACCCGGGTGTAGTCAGACGGATGAAGCGAGTTGCCTACAAATCGAATCAGCGCGGTGGAGGCGGTGAGTTGCATGTGACACACATCCCGTCTGCCGGCCACGTCTGTGATGACAGCGGATATTCCCTTGTTGCGCAACAGTGAAAAATACTTCTCCGCGTAATAACCTCCCGAAAAGAAATCCGGGTGCCGCACTTCGACCGCAAGCGGTATCCACGCAGGAAACCGGTCTATGAATTTTTCCAGTACAGGCAGATCTTCCGGAGAAAATGCAGGGTGCAGTTGTATAAAACAGCAACCCAGCCGTGTTCCCAGCTCTGCGATAACCTCACAAAACACATCTATTTCCCTGCCAGTTACCCCCAGATTGCGGGAATGACTGATAGTCTGCGGTATTTTCGGGCAAAATCGGAAATCCGGAGGCGTTTCATCCCGCCACCTGATCACGGTGGCTGTATCCGGGATGCGGTAGTGGGTAGTGTTATGTTCTATGGTATTGAACTGTCGGCCGTATTGTTTCAGGTAATCCCGTTCTTTAGTGCCCGCCTCGTACCATTTGCCCGTCCACGGTCGCATATTGTAGCCGGTCGGACCGATATACAGGTGCGGGTTTGTGAACGGTTTCCCGATCAGGACAGATTCGTTTCCTTTTGGCTCGGCCAGGAGCCTGAAGTCAACCAGATCAACAGAAATCAGTTTTCCGAAGTCCATGCTTTTACAGTTTTCTGACAAAATCCCACACAACTATACCGGCAGCAACGGCCACATTCAGGGAGTGTTTGGTGCCGTACTGTGGAATTTCAAGTGCCCCGGAACAGCATTCAAGAACCTCTGTTGAAACACCTTCCACCTCGTTTCCCAGTATAAAAGCATATTTTTTGCCTTTCTCCGGGGTATATTCGGGCAGCATTATGCTGTTTGTGGTTTGTTCAACAGCCAGCACTTCACAGCCTTCAGCCCGCAGCCTTTTGGCGGTCTCTGAAGCCGAGTCAGCGTACTCCCACAAAACACTTTCCGTACTTCCCAATGCTGTTTTCAAAATTTCACGGTGAGGCGGCCGGGATGTGATACCACAAAGGATGATTTTTTCTACCGCAAATGCATCCGCGGTGCGAAATACAGATCCCACATTGAGACCCGAACGGATATCATCGAGTACAAGAATCAGCGGTATTTTGCCGGTATTTCTGAATTCCTCTACCGATAAACGGTTCAATGCCGACATCGCAAGTTTTTCCATGCCGCAAAGTTGCGGAAATGTTGAAACTTTGCCACCGACTTCCTTGTACCACTTTGGTACTTATTCCTCAGAACTTGTAATAAACCGTATGTATCGTCTGCTGCTTGCCCTGCTTCTGCCTCTGAGTGCTTCCGCTCAGGTCATCACTATTCAACATGCCAGAACGTTACCCGTTGGCGATACTGTTACCGTGCGCGGTGTTGCAACCAACGGCTACGAACTGGGTAAAATCCGTTATTTTCAGGATGGTACTGCGGGTATTGCTGCCAATCCGGGTACGGGTTCGGTCACAGGATTCGAAACGGCTGTCACTGCTGGTGACAGTATTGAAGTAACTGGAATTATCAAATCGGTTTACGGTTTGACAGTTCTTGATCCGATTCTGGCTTTTTCGGAAATAGCTACAGTTCCGGTGCCGGCACCTAAAATCGTCTCGTTTTCCAGCCTGGATCCAGCCCTGGAGGGCCAGCTGGTACGTACTGCGTGTGTGAGTTTTGCGGCGGGTGGAGGTGTTTTTGACGGCGGAGCCACTTACACGGCCGTAGATTTGAGCGGTTACGATGCCCGTATTGGAATCAGAAGCGGACATCCGCTCGATAATGATCCTATTCCGGATGGCCCGGTGATGCTGACCGGCGTTTTATCGCGTTACTTCGATTTACAGATACTTCCCCGCAACCTGAATGATTTTGCTCCGGCAACCTGTTTTTATTACACCGATCAACCCGCGCAGTCGGAAATAGCTGCCAGTGGCTTCCGGCTCGACTGGAAAACCAATCTGCCCTCTACGGCTGTTATCAGGTACGGAACGACCCCTTCACTGGGTAGCGAAATCACGCTTGCCGGCAATACGGTAAGCCACAGCCATGTACTGACAGGATTACAGGCTGGTACGGTCTATTGGGTACAGGTCGCTTCGACTTATAACGGAACAGTTTCCATGTCCGAACTGCGCCCCTTTGTGACCCGGTCAGTTTCTTCGGGCCAGATCAAGGTATTTTTCAGTCGCAGCGTTGATCCCTCCTACAGCAACGGATTTGTTCCCGACGGACAATCGTCGGCGGAAGCTGTAGCAGAAACAATCAACCGAATAAATGCCGCCCAGCAGACCATTGATGTGGCTATGTACAACAATAACCGCAGTGATCTGACCAACGCGCTGAAAAGTGCGCATGCCCGCGGGGTGAAAATCCGTTATGTGGCCTCAAAAAGTGTGACCAATTCTGCCCTTAACCCGTTGCCTCCTTTTCCGGTAATATTCGTGAATGACGCTACCATCATGCACAACAAGTTTATGGTGATAGACGCTGATATTCCCGACAAAGTATGGGTGATGACGGGCTCCATGAACTGGACAAACACCAATATCAATAATGACCTGAACAACCTGCTATTTATTCAGGATCAGTCGCTGGCCAGAGCGTACACACTTGAGCTGGAAGAAATGTGGGGCAATGACGGGGATATGCCTGATGTACAGCGAAGCAGAAGCGGCTCGGCAAAGCGGGATAACACTCCGCATCAATTCCTGATCGGTGGTGTACCGGTTGAACTCTGGTTTTCTCCATCCGACCGCACAACGAGCAGGATAGTGAATGCCATTTATTCGACCGACAGCGAAGCATTATTTGGTTTGTTCTCATTTACCAACAACGACATTGGTGATGCCATGATAGATCAGTACCTGAGCGGCAGGGAGGTCAGGGGAATTATGGAAAATATCAACGATCTCGGTTCGGAGTACAATATTCTGAACAACGCAGGTGTACAATGCGTGGCCCATTCCCTGAGTGGCGATTTTCATCACAAGTACGGTATTTTTGACGTAAACGCAACGGATCCTCAGGTCGTTACGGGATCGCACAACTGGTCATTTTCTGCAGAAGCGTACAATGATGAGAATACCCTGGTGATTCACGACTACCGTATTGCCTCTCTATACAGATCCGAGTTCGAGAAGCGGTGGCAGGAACTGACCGTGCCGGTATCAGCTCCGTCGGAACCCGGTTTTGCTGTATGGCCCAATCCCGCATCGGACAGACTGTTTTTCAGCACTGGTGAATCCGACCTGCCCGCTCAAGTGGTTGTCACAGATGCCATTGGAAGAATATGGCTTAAACAGGAAACGGCCGGTTTTCTGGATATTGACCTGCTTCCGGCCGGTTGTTACTTTATATCCATTCTGACTTCAGATGGCATCGGCACCTTTTCATTTCAGAAAATTTAGTGTCTCTCAGCAAGGAGCTGTACACCCCGTTGGTACCGACGGGGTGCTTCTGGGTGCATGGGCGGACGTTCGCGGGTGCGCGCGCGTGCTGGATGTCGGTACCGGCACCGGTATTATTTCCCTGATGATAGCACAGCGCACACAGGATGCCTGCATCACCGGTATAGATATACACGTACCCTCCCTGAACTGCGCGAAAGAAAATTTTGCAGCGTCGCCCTGGGCTAACCGGCTGAATACTCAGGAAACGTCCCTGCAGGATCTGGCAACTGCCAAAGATGGTGAATTCGATCTGATAGTCAGTAATCCTCCCTTCTTCTCCGAACAGACCCGATCGCCCGATCCGGAGCGAAGCCTTGGCAGGCATAATGCCACGCTGAGTCTGGTCGAGCTGGTAACGGCTGTCTCCGCGCTGCTTGCCCCCGGTGGGCGTTTCTGCGTTATATTACCGGTCAGGGAGGGCCGGCTTCTTTGTGAGCAGGCTGTTCTGAACCGACTTTACTATAATATTGAGATGACGGTACATACGGGACCGGGCAAACAAGCTGAGCGGCTAATGCTGCAGTTCAGCCGGGATCCCGGCTGGTACCATAAAAGCAGCCTTCTGTTGAGAGATGAGTCTGGGGGGAAGACACCCGAGTTCGGTCAGCTTACCGGAGAATTCTATACCGTATAACGAACATGAGCCATCCCTGAACAGAGATGACTCATGAATAAGACTGATATGGGGTATCAGGACATGAAGCGGGGGTTATACCCGGAAGGATTAAAATTACAGAGCAGACTGGATTAAGGAAAGCCTCAAAAATATTCATGAGGCGTATTTTGATCAAAGGCGTCGCAAAGGTCACCTGATGACGTATAATTACCAATTTTGGGTGTTATATAAAAGTACTCCGGGATAAAACCAGAGTTATACAAAAGTTATATATAATGATATTTTATTTATGTAAAATATTGATTTTGAATTATTTATATTGAAAAATCAGCGCGCTATATTTCTCTGATAATTTTGTAGAAATCCTCATCTTCGGCCGTTTTCAATTTCTGAGTGATACGGTACTTCTTGGCAAACACACTTCTGTGATTAATGTTCATCAGGTTTGCGATATCTTTGAACGAGAGGTTTAGTTTTACCAGCGCACAAAATTCGAGCTCGCTTTGGCTCAGTTCCGGGAATCGGGCCTGTAACTTGTCCATAAAGTCCGGATTGAGTTTTTTGAATCGAAGCAGCAATGACTCCCAGTTTTTATCGCCGCTTTTCATGTCATTCAGCATGCGGGTGACATCACTCATTTTGCCCGATGTCGAGGTTCTTTCCAGAATCTGTTCAATTTTTTCGTTCAGATTAGCCATTTCGAGGGCATTCCCGGCCAGTTCATGCTGTTGTTGTTCAATAATCAGCTGTTTGAGGCGCAGGTTATCCTGCAGTATGGCATTTTCGGCCGACTGAGTGGAGTTGGATTCCTCGAGTTTTACAATTTTCTGAATTTTATACCGGTTCTTCAGTCTGTAGTAAAGTACCAGACCGACGAGGCTGATGCAGCTGAGTAATGCCACCAGCAGATACAGCGTTCGCACTTCTATTTCGTGTTGCAGCGTTTTTTCTGTCAGCTTACTGACTTCAACCTCTTTTTCAAGTACGCTGTTCTTGTATTTGTATTGAAGTTCGCGAGCTATACGTGCCTCATTGAATTTCGACAGGCTGTCGCTGAGTGCCTGTGCCTCTTTCCATCTGCCAACAGACTCCTTCAACTGGCCTTTTGCCTCCAGTATCTTGGCAGAGGTAATGTAAAAACTGTGGATATCTCTCAGATTGGCATTTTTGAAAATATTCCTTGCCATTGCATCCTGATATATGCGGTATGCCTCTTCGGTGTTTCCGATGGCAAGCAGCACTTCCATGTAGCTGAGGTACAGGTTGTGGGCAAACGTTCCGTAGCCTTTGGAGGAGTAAGCGATAGCTTTCTCAAAGTATTGAATGGCACTCGTATTATTGTTCAACTTCGACAGTACAATTGCTTTCTGAAGGTTTGCCAATGCCAGATGATCATTGTTGTTGTACCCGGTCAAAACTTCCAGTGCTCTGTTTACCGCTCTGTCTGCCTCTTCCAGCCTCCCTGTCCTCGTCAGTGCAAGTGAATAACTGGCTTCGGTTATGCCGTAGTTAACCATATCCTTTTGCTCCAGGAATGAGGGCAGAACCTGTTCAAAAATTTTGACGGCAAATTCATAGTCGCCCGTCTGCAAGTAGGTGTTCGCCAGCTTTTGCCTTTCAATGGTAATGGCGTAAGGACTTGAACTCGGGGAGTTCTCAAGGATCTGAATTGACCTGAGCAGATAGTCCAGTGATATATCGAGATAACCCTGAATTTTGTTAACCGATGCCATTTCACCATACACCTCGGCAACTAATCGCTTTTCGCCGGCTTCTTCGTAAATTTTTTGCGCCTGACCCAGCAAATTGAGTGCTTCCTCCAACTGGCCCCTGTTTTTGTGAATCACGGAAAGATTGAATATTGCTTTTCCTCTCAGGATGCTGTTGGGTATTGCGTGATCACTCACATATCTGAAGTAGTATTCGGCGGAATCAAGTTGTCCGTTGATGGCATAATAAATACCGTAGAAACGCAGGAGCGTCATTCTCGCGTTCGGTGACAGATCTGTAACTGCGCGAAAGGAGTCCAGTTGTGCTTTCGCTTTTACCCGGTCCGACCGGATAAGTTCGAATACTTTTTCTACGCTTTTTACCTGATCCTGACCATCAGACTGTGCTGCGCAAAAGTGCGCGGAAAGCATCAAAGCCAGCAATGAGAGTTTACTTGCGAATTTCATCTAACGAGGATATTATTACGACAGAATACG
>JBEGNB010000048.1:0-18160 GCA_041182785.1 Bacteroidota bacterium | reverse complement strand
GCCGACCCGAACTACGATCCGCACACACCCGGGGGTTGTACCCTGTGTCAGGGAGCGCTTACTATCAGCGGACAGACAGTAAGCAGAAATGTAAGCTACTACATCATAGCACACGCAGCGAAATTTGTGCCACCCGGTTCTGTTCGAATAGCCAGCACCCTGCTGACAGAAGTACCGAATGTTGCATTCAGAACACCTGATGGCAAAAAAGTACTGATAGCCATGAACGAGGGAGGTCAGCCGCAGTCTTTCAACATCAGCTCCGGTGGTAAATGGATTACGGCGACCCTGAATCCGGGCAGCGCAGGCACCTTTGTGTGGGAGTAATCAGGATTTGGCAAGTTTGGTCATGAACCACACTTCAAAAGCTGTGTAAACGACATACAGATAGAGGAAAATGCCCACAAACCATTCATTATTGGGATGAAAGGTTTTCTGATAAGTGAACAGCCAGGCCAGGGCGAGTACCATTTTACCGAAAACAGATACTGAAACGAGATTCGTAAAGGCATACTTGTTACCTGACCGAACCGCGCCTGTTCCGGCGAAAAAGAGCCCCGCACATACCAGTACGAACAGCACCACAGTAGCCGCTGCGAACAACGCATGCTGATAGGCTGGTTGCACAAAAGAAGTGAGGAGTATCAACGGGACGGATGCCAGAAGTGTTATGACGGCAATCCTGCTAAAAAAAGACCTGTTATTCAATCTTTCAGCAATTGTTTATAGATGCGATAGAGCGAGGCAAAAAGAAACGCGATGGTAAGAAACACGGCGAATGCGGGTTTTTCGAGGCCGATTTTTTCATCAACCCACCGGCCTATAAAAACACCAGCCAGACAGGCACCGAGCAACTCGAATGCCAGTCCACCATAGCGGGCGACGGCCTTAACCGTTGCTTTCCTCTGATCCTCCGGCGACGGGTTCTTTTGCGTCATTTTTATCGGATTTTTTCTCCGGTTGCTTTGGTGCAGGAGTAGCCAGACCTGTTTCCATCCGACATATTACATTAAAAACAGCGCCGGCCTGCATCTGAATACTCCGGGCTGTGACTTCACCTTCTACTACGGCTGTTTCCCGGAGGTTCAGCAGTTCGGCAACCTTGATTTTACCCTTGTAGCGGCCTTCAATGACTGCACTCTGACAAGTGACATTACCCTCGATGACACCGGTAGGGCCGATAATCAGCTTGGCGGCACAGACGAGATCGCCGTTTATGACACCATCAATGCGGATATCACTGTCGCATTTGATTTTACCGCCTACAGCAGTACCTTTAACCAGCGAGTTGACCACACCTGATGAAGGAACGGCAGAGCGTCTGACATCCTCCTCTTTAGAACTTCCAAACATAACAACAAACGTAGTTTAACAACAGAGTGCGCAAAAGTGCGGAAAAAATCGGTGATTTCAAAGAATTATGTGAAAGACCCGTGATTTAGCGTTTCGGGAATCAGTATTTGCGGAGCATGTCGGAAGTAATTACATGAGTACCCCTGAGATGCTGATTAGCCAGCGTTATAAGCGCATTTGCCACCTGACTGGCTTTTACGCCCTTGTATTTTGCCGGGATAACCAGATTAAACACGGCATTCAGGAATATTCCAATTTTTTCACCCAGTCGGAACTCCTTGCGATCGCCGAGTAGCAAAGATGGTTGGGCCGTCACGAAACAATCAAAATGCAAATCTTTGATTCGGTTTTCGAGTTCGCCCTTTGTTCTCAGGTAAAAATTGGAGGAATCGGGGTTGGCACCGACAGAAGACACCAGCAGATATTGCTTTACGCCATTTTCACGTGCGATCCGGCCGATTTCTGCCGGATACTCGCAGTCAACACGGAACTGGGCAGCCTGAGAGCCAGCCGTTCTGATAGTGGTACCAAGCGCGCAGAAAAGATCATCACCCGTGAGAAGACTCTTGTCGGGATTGTCGAAGTCGAAGACTACTATTTTGAGTTTCGGATGAGCGATGAGTAGCGGCCTGCGCACGAGTGCAACAACTTCGCTGTATCTTTGGTCGTTGATAAGCTGGTAAAGGAGTGATTTCCCTACCAGTCCGGTGGCTCCGATGAGCAGTGCCTTTTTAGTCATTGTTAATTTTGAGTGTAATTTTGCGTTATGTACAAAATCAGTGAAATATGGATTTACCCGGTGAAATCACTGGGAGGTATCAGGCTGAACGAAGCTGTGGCAGAGCGAAGAGGACTGCAACACGATCGCCGGTGGATGCTTGTGGACGAAAACGGACAGTTTCTCACACAGAGAGAGTTCCCGGAGATGGCGTTGCTGCAACCATCTTTTGTTTCCGGCAACCTGACTATACGGCACAGCAGATTTACGAATCAGGCTGTAGAGATTCCACTGGACATCACCGGTTTTTTACCTGAAAAAACCAGGGTAAAGGTATGGAGTAATTCTGTTTCGGCGCTGACAATGCCTCCCGAGATTAACCAATGGTTTTCAGAGATGCTGCGAGCGCCTGTACGGTTTGTATATATGCCAGACACCTCCAGGCGTCGGGCCGACGGGCGTTATGCTCCGGCAGGCCAGCTGGTCAGTTTTGCCGATGGCTTCCCTTATCTGATTATCGGAGCAGCAGCCCTGAATGAGTTGAACCGACAACTGACAGAGCCCGTACCGATGAACCGCTTCCGGCCGAACATGGTGTTCACCGGAGGCAATTCGCATGATGAAGACAGGTGGAGCGATATTCGCATCGGCAATCAGCCGTTCAGGTGTGTAAAGCCGTGTGCGCGATGTGTGATGGTGACAACTGATCAGGCTACGGCTCAAAAAAGTGCAGAGCCACTTAAAACACTTGCTCAATATCGAAAGCGCGGAAACAAAGTACTTTTCGGCCAAAATATGATCTGGATGGGGACGGAACCAGCGCGTGTACGCGAGGGTGACACACTTGACGTACATTAAAAGGGGACACAATACCCCAAATGTTACAGACTGTCCAAAAAATATCTGCCGGATTGCCCATAATTGTCGGAAATTTAGCCCTTGTATCCCGATGAACAACGTACGTTTCAAATTTTCAGTAATGACAAAACACATACTTACCACTGTTCTCTCCCTCATTTCCTTTCTGAGTGCAAGCGGGCAGCAGTCCAAAAACTACTTTCAGCCGGTCGAGCCACAGCAGATTTCGGTTGATTCACGAACCCGCAGGGGTGCTTTCCCAGTCACATTCGATACCTACCGCCTTGATTTTGGCAGTATCAAACAGAAGCTGTCGGAGGCCCCCCGGGAGTTCACTCCCGAAGCAGACATGGGCCGATGCGTCGTCAGTATTCCGGTAGCAGGAGGAGCTCTGGAAGATTTTTCTGTATTTGAAGTAGCTCAGCTCGATACCGAGGCGAGGGCCGCTTTCCCGGATATCCATTGCTACGCGGGGATTTCTACCGCAGATCCGCGGCGTACCATTCGTTTCAGCACAACAGTACGGGGTTTTACCGCCATGATTATGCATCCGGATTTCAACACATCCTTTGTTGAACCATATACCTGGGGTCAGACGGAATACTATCTGGCCTACCATTCGGACGATGCGCCGGATAATGGCACACGTCGCCTGCGCGCGGAAGTCAAGAACGATGGCACACTGGTATTCGGAGAAGAGAACGAATTCTACACTCCACCGGTTGAGGACAGGGGTGTGGAGCTTGCCGATCCGGTGAAACTGAAAATTTTCCGATTTGCTGTATCGTGTACCGGAGAGTTCGCCCAGGACCACGGCACTACCAAGCCAGAGGTTTTTGCAGCTGTTACGGAGTATGTCAACTTCATTAGCGCCATATACGAGCGGGATATAGACCTTCGATTTCAGTTAATAGCCGGCAGTCAGAATGCGATATTTCTGGATCCGCTGACAGATCCCTTTACCGGGCAGACCGTACAGGACTGGCTTGGACAGAATACGGAAATATTGAATCTGTACTGTAACCCGAACTCACACGATGTGGGCCATGTTCTTGCCCGCTACATAACAGGTGGCGCCATTGGTGTGGGGGCCCTGGGCGTCTTGTGCACCCCCAACAAGGGACAGGGATGTTCAGCCGGTGTTGGTGTCGGCAACTATGGCAGCAGCTTCATTGGTGTATTCGGACAAGAGCTGGGGCACCAGCTCAGCGGTGGTCACAGCTGGAACAACTGTGGCGACAATGCGCAGCGTGAGGGTACCGAGGCCTTTGAACCAGGCAGCGGCAGCACTATCATGTCGTACGCGGGCGCGTGCGGAGCCGACAATATCCAGGGAGATGCCGATTTGTACTTCCATGCGGGGAGTATCAATAAAATCAGGAATTATTATACGTTCGGTGCGACCTGCGGATCCTACCAGGAGACCACCAATTTTGCTCCGGTGGTCACCCTGCCCTATCAGGACAATTTTTTCATTCCGATTTCGACGCCTTTCGAGTTGAATGGCAGTGCTACGGATGTTGACGGAGATTCCCTCACCTATTGCTGGGAGCAATATGATCTGGGACCTCCGGCTCCGGTCAGCACCCCGGCAGGTAACTGTCCGCTGTTCAGAACACGCCCGGCCGTGAATGCGAGTAACCGATATTTTCCGAGACTGACCACAGTTATCAACAATGCATTTGACCGTACAGAACAGCTTCCCACCTACAGCCGTGATATGACTTTCAGGCTCTCGGTTCGCGATAACAGGCCCAATGGCGGTGGTTTGGGCCATGCTCAGGTAGCGTTCAATGCGTTTGACGGTGCCGGGCCGTTCAAGGTACTTTCACCCAACACCAATACAACCATCTGGAGAGTGGGTGAATATACCGAGGTAACCTGGGATGTGGCCAACACCTATGCTGCGCCGGTTAACTGCAAGAAAGTCAATATCAGACTCAGTACCGATGGCGGGCAAACCTACCCGGTGACACTTGCGTCGGGCGTTGAAAACGACGGAAGCCAGTATGTTCTGGTACCCAACATTATTTCCAGCAGCCTTCGCGTGCGCGTGGATGCAGCCGACAACATCTTCTACGATATCTCGAACCAGAATTTCAAGATACAGGCACCTGTTCAGCCATCCCTGACACTTGGACTGACCAACGATGCTGCGGAAATTTGCCTGCCGGGCAACTTCACCACTGAAATCATCAGTGCAGGTGTACTTGGTTACAGCGATCCGGTTCAGCTGGAAGTAACAGGCAATATACCTCCGGGTGCAGCAGCCACCTTCTCCTCCTCAAATATTCAGCCGGGAGAAACAGCGACACTTTCCGTTGACCTGTCAGGCATCACCGTTGAGGGTGAATTCACCTTTAATGTACGGGCGGTATCGGGAACCCAGGAATACCTCAGGCCGATCCGACTCGTACTGAGGAGGAATGATTTCAGCGGATTCGCCCTGATATCACCTGCAGACGGACTAACCGGAAGCACACTGACACAGACACTGCGCTGGGGACCGGGGCTTGATGCGGATCTCTATGATGTTCAGCTAGCCACAGATCCGGCCTTCAGCAACATCGTGGCATCAAGAAATGCATCTGCGCTGGATTCGTTCAAAATGAACCTTTTGCTTCAGAAAGGCACCGCCTATTACTGGCGTGTACGGCCGATCAACGAGTGCGGTGCACACGCCTGGTCGGAGCCATTCTTTTTCAGCACGTTTGCGGAAGATTGCCGTATTTTTCAGGCAAATGACCTGCCCAAGAACCTGTCAGCCAACTCTGCACCAACCATTGAGTCGAAGCTCACCGTCAATTCCGGAGGAGTGATCAGTGACATAAACATCAAGACCATTGACGGGTATCACAGCTTCTTCAAGGATCTGGAAGCGCACCTGATCAGTCCTGCGGGCACAGATGTGCTGCTGTGGAAAGACCGGTGCGGCAACTTCAACGGCAATTTCAACTTCGGGCTGGACGACGCGGCTCCGGGGGCCTTCCCTTGCCCGCCGAACAACACCGGTTTACAGTACCGCCCAGTGAATCCACTCACACCATTCCTTGGTCAGAATTCGACCGGTGAGTGGACGTTCAGGCTCAAAGACAATGTGATTGGTTCGGGAGGCACACTGGAAGATTTTCAGATAGAATTCTGTGCGAGTGTTAACGTTGTAGCGCCATTTCTGGTGAACAACAATATCATGCCGGTAAGCAGCGGTGGCAATCGGGTTATCACTCCTGATTTCCTTCTGGTAGAGGACAATGACAACACCCACAGCGAACTGATTTACACCGTAGTAACCGTACCGGAAGACGGTATAATTTCGAGAATTGGCGTTGGAACGCTCAATCCAGGCGACAAATTTACCCAGACCAATCTCGACAACGGGCAGATCAGGTTTTTCGATTACGGGGGCAGTCCGGCACCCGACGGATTCCGTTTTGTAGTAACAGATGGCAAAGGCGGCTTTCTGGGGACACCAAAGTTCCTCACCCAGCCATTTGTTGGCACCACGGAGGAAGTAACAGCGGAGCTCGATTTCGTTATTTTCCCGAACCCGGCAACTGACATAATCCAGCTGGCACTGGGTATCGCTCCGGATTCGGACACACAGGTCCTGCTGACCGACATGGCAGGCCGTACCCTTTACTCCGGGCTGATGCCGGCAGGCAATTCGGCAAGGCAGATAGAAGTTGGAGAACTGCCGGGGGGGATTTACCTGATTTCGGTCAGTAATTCAGCGGGCAGAGGAGTCAGAAAAGTGATAATCCGCTGATATTTATACCGGATAAACATTCATTCAGATTGCTATGAGGCAGAAAAGGATACTTTTTTGCCTCATACGCTGCCTGTCGGGTGGTTACTTCCGGATTTTACCTACCTTTGCAGAGCGCCGCAAAAAACCGCGACGTATCAAACCACCTAATCCTTCATTTGAAGTAAGGAATGAAGATATCCTTGAATCTGCTTCGAGACTTTCTCGACATCCATAAATCACCCTCGGAAATCGCCGACATACTGACATCGCTGGGACTTGAGTCGGAAGGATTTGAAACAGTTAAGACATCGCCTGCGGACCTCGATAAAGTCCTGACGGCCAAAGTTCTAACCTGTGAAAAAATACCTGATACCGATCATCTCTCTGCGACAACGGTAGATGCCGGTGATGGCGTTGTGCGTTCTGTCGTATGCGGCGCACCCAATGTGGCAGCGGGCCAGATGGTCTTTCTGGCTATACCCGGCGCCAATGTCTTTACCAAAGATGGTACCCTCTTCACTATCGGCGAGCGCAAGGTACGCGGCGTAGCTTCCCAGGGTATGATCTGCGCACAGGATGAGCTCGGACTCGGGCACGACCATTCAGGCATTATTGTGCTGCCGGAAGATACTCCAGCCGGAATCAGTGCGGCTGATTATTATGAAATGCCTTCCGATACTGTATTTGAAATTGGCCTGACACCCAACCGCGCTGATGCCACCTGTCATAAAGGTGTGGCGGAAGATATTCTTGCGTGGGTGCGCGTACACGAAGACCCGAAAGCGGGGCTTCGTGATTTGTCGTTTCTGACAAAGGGTAGCGAAAAAATGCCCACTGGAGCTGCTATTTTCCCCGTTGTGGTGGAAAACACGGAAGCTTGTCCGCTTTATTCCGGTCTGGTAATTGAAGGGATACAGGTGGGCGAAAGTCCGGAATGGTTAAAAAACCGTTTGCTGGCAGTAGGTCAGCGCCCGATCAACAATGTGGTTGATATCACAAATTATGTCCGTATAGAGCTGGGTCAGCCACTGCACGCCTTTGACCTCGACAAGGTAAACGGAGGCAAAATAATAGTGAAGACTGTTGCAGAGGGAACCTCTTTTGTGACACTTGACGGTGTGGAGCGTAAATTGTTTGCCGAGGACCTGATGATCTGTGACGGTAATGGCAAACCCATGTGTATAGGAGGTGTATTTGGAGGTGCCGACAGCGGCGTATCAGAATCCACTACCCGGATATTTCTGGAGGCAGCGATATTCAATGCGAAATGGATACGCCGAACCATGATAAAGCACAGTCTGCGTACCGACTCGGCATGGGTTTTTGAGAAAGGAGCAGATCCCGGGAATACCGCACTGGCACTCACCCGTGCAGCCCTGCTGACAGAGGCTCTTGCGGGTGGTAAAATCAGTTCGGGAGTAACCAGAGTTTGCCAGAAAGAGCCGGAGCGGGCAACAATCAAAGCCACTTATGCGGGCATCAGTCGCCTGATTGGCGAAGATCTTGGCAGCGAACGCATCAGAGCGATACTTCATGCACTTGATATACAGTGCACAGATGAAACAGAAACAGGGTTTACCGCTCACATACCCACCAATAAGCCCGACGTAACACGGGAGGCTGATCTGGTGGAAGAAATACTTCGGGTGTATGGTCTGGACAACATAGCCACACCCAGTCAGATACGCAGCAGTATGGAAGTAAATGTACATCCCACACCGGAGTACATTCGCAATCTGGCAGCAGAGTTTCTGGCTTCGAACGGGTTCAACGAATGTATGAGCCTTTCGCTGGGCAATTCATCGCATTACACAGGTGAGGATGCGCTGTGGCCCGTTGGGGCTGAACAGCTGGTTTTCATCCACAATTCGGCCAATCAGGGCCTCGATTGCCTGAGGCCTGCCATGTTACTGAGTGCTTTGGACGTGGTGGTACACAACCAGAACAGGCAGAACCCCGATCTGCGTCTTTTTGAATTCGGCAAAATTTACAGGAGAGCCGGAGAAAAAGGCATGGAAGAAACGGCTCGTTTATCGCTCACCGTAACGGGAGCACGCGATGCCGAGTCGTGGCACCCGTCGGCCAGGAAAAATGCCGATTTCTTTACCCTCAAGGCTTATGTGGGCAACCTGCTCGCCCGATTGGGTATCAAAGGTTATCAGGAGAGTATTTTAGAGGAGAATCCGTTCCAATACGCACTGAAATACCACAGAGGACCTCAGGAGATTGTCACCTTTGGTGCCGTGGATCCGGTGATTCTGAAAAAAATGGATATCAAAAATCCGGTACTTTTTGCAGATTTCAACGTCACAAATCTGATAAAGGCTGTGACTGGCAATAAGATACAGTTTCAGGAGTTAAACAAGTTTCCGATGGTAAGGCGCGATTTGGCGCTGGTGCTCGACAAGGGTGTTACCTTCGGAGAAATCAGGCAACTGGCTACCAAAACGGCTCAAAAGTTGTTGAAGGAGGTCAATCTGTTTGATGTATTTGATGATGAGAACAAGCTCGGTGCCGGGAAGAAGTCCTGCGCAGTGAGTTTTGTTTTTGAAGACACAGGAAAAACCCTTCAGGACAAGGATATAGATGCTGTAATGAATCAGTTGACATCCGTTTTTGAAGGCAAACTCGGCGCCGTTATCAGAAAGTAGGAAAACGGGGGCCATATATACTACACATTCACCATAAATTGAGAATTGACCAGACATGGAACCAACGAGTATTTTGATAGGTCTGGCGATAGGGGCTGTTGCAGCCTACATAATCGCCAACATGACCATAAAGAAAAACAGTTCGAAGGCGGCCGAAGAAGCAACCCGCCAGGCAGAACTGATCATTCAGGAGGCACGACTGAGTGCCAAACGCACCGAGGATGAGGCCGCACTGAAGGCCGACAAGATTGTATCCAAAGCTGAAGCTGAAAACGAGCGGATCAAACAGCAGAAGATACAGGAGGCCAAGGAGCGTTACGCGCAGATGAAGCAGGAGGTAGAGGCAGAAAAGATGAAACGTCAGCTCGAGCTGAAAGATCTGGAGATGGAGATTGCGGCTCAGCAGAAAGACATCAAGGTTGAAACAGATGCTATCAATGCGCGATTTGCAGAACTGGAAACACGAAAAAACGAATTTGACAACAAGGAGCTGGAACTGGAAACATTGCGTGAAAATCTGGACAAGCAGCTGAAGATTGTGCAGAAAAAACGCGAAGAGCTGGATGCTGCCAATGAAGAGCGCATCAAAGCGCTGGAGACCATCGCCAGGCTGACGCAGCAGGATGCCAAAGATCAGTTACTGGAGCAGGTTCGTGCCAAGAGTGAATCAGAGGCCCAGTCTATTGTGCGCGATGCCATCAGTCAGGCCAAGCTGAATGCCAACAAGGAGGCCAAAAAAATTGTCATACAGACAATCCAGCGTATGGCGGCCGAGTTCACCATTGAAAATACTGTTTCGGTCTTCAACCTGGAATCGGATGAGATGAAAGGTCAGATTATTGGTCGTGAGGGCCGGAATATCCGGGCACTGGAAGCTGCCACTGGTGTCGAACTCATTGTGGACGATACACCGGAGGCCATTGTTATTTCCTCTTTCGATCCGGTCCGCCGCGAGGTGGCCCGTTTGTCGCTGCAGCGCCTGGTAGCCGACGGCCGTATTCACCCGCAACGCATTGAAGAAGTGGTTGCCAAGGTGCAAAAGCAGCTGGAAGAACAGATTATGGAGATTGGCGAGCGTACAGTGATTGAGCTTGGTATTCACGGCCTCGCCCCGGCACTCGTACGCATGGTTGGTCGCATGCGTTTCCGTTCTTCGTACGGACAGAACCTGCTCAAGCACAGCGTTGAGACAGCCGAACTTTGCGCTATTATGGCTGCCGAGCTGGGTATGAATCCAAAACAGATCAAGATGGCCAAACGTGCCGGCCTGTTGCACGACATAGGCAAGGTAGCAGAGGAAGAAACAGAGTTGTCACACGCCCTGCTTGGCATGAAGATGTGCGAGCAGCACGGAGAGCATCCGGTCATTATCAATGCTGTAGGAGCCCACCACGACGAGATCGAGATGAACAACATCATCTCGCCTATCATACAGGCCTGCGATGCCATCTCGGGAGCACGCCCGGGAGCACGTCGCGAGATACTGGAAAATTACCTGAAGCGTATTGGAGAACTGGAAGAACTGGCCATGGCCTACGAAGGTGTTGCCAAGGCATTTGCCATGCAGGCGGGACGGGAGTTGCGCGTAATCGTCGAAGCCGACAAGGTGACCGATCAGTATGCGGATGATCTTTCGTTTATGATTTCACAGAAGATACAGGAAGAGATGCAGTATCCTGGCCAGATCAGGGTCACCGTCATCAGGGAAAAGCGGGCTGTAGCCTACGCAAGATAAAGCACCTGATATCCGTTATAAAGGAGGGGCCGTTGACACTGCGTTCAACGGCCCCTTTCTCACTCATAAGGGTGAGGTTAATTTCTGCATCCGGCCTTTCGTGAGATTATATCGGGCCAGTGGAACAGCGGTAACAGATTAAGATTAAATGTGCAAAATGAGAGCGTTGCAAATGCCGGTATATGGATTAGTTGAGCTGTATTCCGGCAAAAGCGTGTTTCAATACCTGATACAAAGGTGTGACGAGATTGAGACAAATTAGTACCAAAAAAGAAATATTTAGTACCAAAAAAGTAATTTCTTTTATGTTTGTCCGAGATTCTGGTATTTCATTGAATTTTCATGCAAGCTATCTGCTATGAAGCACCTGTGCATATTACTTCTCACATTCATGGCACTGCATCTGCTGGCCAACAATCCCGCAGCAGAGTATGAGTATTTGCGCAGGTTGATGCGTGAGAACAAGACGGATTCTGCACTGACTTATGTTGACGGTCGACTGGGGAGTCCCGATCGTCTGGAGAGGGGACAGCTTGCCTACTATCAATCTGTCAAAAGTACAGCACTACTGCACGTTGGACGTTTTGAAGAGTCCCTGTTTTTTACGCGCCTTGCCCTCCAAAGTTCACCCGAAGTGAGTGACTCGGCTGCATTATCGGAGATATGGAAGTCTGCTTCACATGCGTATAACAGAAACGGGAAACTTGACAGTGCCCTGTTATATACCAGGCTGTTATATGGTTATGCCAGAAGGGCGAATGATGTTAGAATGACCTATTCGGCACTTGTATCGCTGGGGAACATACACCTTCAGAACCAACAATTCGATTTGTCACTGGAGTTCTATCGGGAGGCCCTTAATATTTCAATAACCAATAATTTCAAGGGTAACTTGCCTGCTGACTACTATAATCTCGGGCTGGCACAATTCACTAACAAGTTATACAGTCAGGCATTAATTTCTTATGACAAAGCAGCAATGCTGGGTCTCGAACAGAATAATCTGCGACTTGTGGCGAGAGTTTACGGATCTATTGCCGATATCATGGAAGCTCAAAACCGGCTGGATGAACAGTCGAAATACCTGAAAAAAGCCAACCAGTTGGCGGTACAGTTACAGGACAAGCGACTTCTCGCAATGGGTTGTTCCAATCTGATGCATCTTCACCTGAAACAGGGGGAATATAGCAAGGTCATTGAGTACGGTGATCAGGCACTGGGCTATCTGAAAGAACAGCCTTTGATACAATTGGAAGTTAATATTGACAGTATGATGTATGTTTCTCACAAGGCATTAAATCAGCCCGAGCAGGCGATTTTGTTCTACGAAGCATTCACCAAACTGAATAATACCCTCCGCAATGAAGAAGTAACCCTGCGACTGAATGAGCTGAAATCCATATACGAGATTGAGAAAAAAAATCTTACTATAAAAAATCAGACCACCGAGTTGCTGGCGGCACAGCGATCCAGCCGGATTAACATGCTTGTCATTTCAGTTCTGTCGCTTTTGTTACTGGCCCTGCTGGCATTCAAAATCAGGGAAAATTTCTACAAGCGAATACTGTTCAGGAAAGAAAAAGAAACGGATCTCCAACTGGAATTAATGCGAAGCAGACTGGAGAAAAGCCTGAACAAGCAGGAAAATTCCGAAAATCCGGAGGAGGAAACCGGCAGATCCGAGGATAGAGACGAACTCTCTCCGGAAAAGTCGCAGCAGATATTTACTCAGATAATGGAAGTCATCGAGACAGAGAAACTGTATCTGTCGCCGGAACTGGATCAAAAATATATCATCAAGCGGCTCAATACCAACAAACGCTATGTTTATGAGTCAGTAAGAGTCCATGGTGATCATAATTTCAAGGGACTCGTGAACAGGTTGCGGGTTAACGAGGCCAAACGCATCATTCAGGAGCGACTTCAGGCCAAAGCAGATATTAACCTTCCGGACGTGTATCTTTCCTCCGGTTTCACCTCAAAAACATCTTTTTACCGTACGTTCAAGAGTATCACCGGTTTACCACCGGGCGACTATGTGGAGCAACTGGAACGTGAAATGAGGGGATAGATTACCACAAACCTGCCTGCGCAGCGAAAGAGAATCTCAGCGTGGGCAGCCAGTCGGGTGCATCGTTATAGACTTCAGGATTTCTGGTGAGCACATAGGCGGGTCTTGCCGTCAGACGGAAACGATCGCGTCGGAAAAGATTGAATCCAATACCGAACTCGACGGATTGGGTCCGATTCCGGGTTAGCTGGTCGCTGGTCAGACCCTGATTGATTGGCTGCTCGAATTCAGCATTGGTATATAGAATTTCATCCGGTCTGGACTTGTCGGCGATATCGAAAATCGTACCTGCGTGGAGATACACGCAGTCACACTTGTGTACACGAAAGTTCATCTTTACCGGTATGATCCAGTATTCAGGCTGGAAGGAGTGCAGATCAGCCAGATAATAACGAACGATGGCTCCATTCACCTCCCTTTCAGTCATAGCTCCATTTGAAGTATAGAACTCGTAATCCGGGTAAACCTTTTTACCAAACCCTGCTCCTATAGAAAATTTCCAGAATGGCACCTCTGCCTGCATATACGGCGAGGCCTTTGCCTTGATACCTTCAGAAAACTGGGCCACATCGAATGCAGATTCGACACCGACGATGATCTTGCCGAAGGAAGACTGGGCAGAAATAGCGTTATACAGCAGGAGTACCGTGAGAGCGGAAAGCAGATTTTTTTTCATAGACAGGTCAAACTGGCAGCAAAAGTACAGGAATAATACTAAGCCAAACGTATTCTGTCACACAGCCGTTTCCGTACAAACCAGTATAAAACAGAGGGCGCAACCGACACCCGGCGCGCCCTCTGACAAGGTTTTACTGCAGTCTGTTTTAATCTGTTTTCAATTATTTCACTTTGTCTGAATCATTTTTCTGGTGGCTGAATCATTTCCTGCGCTCAGTGAATAATAGAGAATACCGGTAGTACTAAGCAATGCTCTGTCGAGTGTCACTGCATTATACCCTCTGACATATTCGCCTTTCTGCGTGTAAATGATACGCCCCAGTTCATCAGAGATTGTCAGTGTGGCGGATTGCGCCTCGGGGAGGTGAAAGCCAATCAAGGTACGGTTCACAAACGGGTTTGGCTGATTCTGATATAACTCAAAGCCTACTCCGCTGATGATATTTCTGTCGAAGCGAAGTGCCACATCCAGACGCTTGTTCAACTGACTGTAACCCTCGGCCTTCGTGATCTGGCTGGAAACGCCCAGCATTTCGCTTAACCTGCCCGTCGTTCCGGCCGTAAACGTAACTGTGAACTCATCGGAGCCGTCAATCGAAACCGTCAGTGCATCCTCGAACACGCCGAAGTTGCCTTCGGACACCTTGTCTGACTTCACAATACCGGCTACTTCCAATCCGTTCAGACTGAGTGTCATCTGGTAGCCCTGCACTGCTTCGCTCGCCCTGAACGTCACGTCAAATGTCTCTCCGGCCTTCACCATTCGGTCGTCCAGATCAAACAGCAGGGTGCCGTTTGTGCGATCGTCGGCCTGCATGGCACTATTGGCAATAACCGACCCGTTCACGTCACCCACCTTGACACCAATAAAGTCTTCCACCAAACTGGACTGGGCGTTTGCAATGGACATATTCTCCCGGATAGTGTCGGCAAACGGATTCATCGGATTGGTGAATACCTGCGTCTTGTCCACGAACCGCCACGAGGTGTTATTCGGCAGTTCGGAGTAGATACCCAGGATCAGTTTGCGCAGTTCCACAATATCGAAGGTCGTGATGGATCCCGACTTATTGGCATCGGCAGCGATCATTTTGTACGGACTGCCAAGAGGGGCCACACCGAGTACGTGCCGGGAAATAAGCACCAGATCGTAAGTAGTTACCCCGTTCAGCGGACTGTCATCTTTGGATGGTGTAATAGTAAAACTGGATGCCATTGGCACACTGTTCACCACTTTATACGTACCGGAGTCGTCAGTCATATCGAAATAACTGAATGGCGGGGCAAAACTCACGGTGCCATCTATAGTAACACTGGCTTCCTCCACCCCGTCGGTATCTTCCGTTTTCAGGGCACCGGACACATTCAACTTGTCGCTGTTCGGACAGTTGCCGTTGTTATCCTGCACAATCACGTACGTTTCGCAGTAGCCGGCGTTTCCGGCAACGTCAACCGACCAGAGTTCGACACACTGTGTGCCCAGTTCATTGCAGTCGAAGGTGACTGATGTAACCGGGTTGCCGTTTGCGTCCAGCGGGAACCCGCTGCCAGTTCCGCACTTGCGCACGCCCGTGCGCAGGAACTGCGTCTGTGAGCAGTTGTCCACCGTATATTCGAGGAAATCAACGTCATTCATGGTAATCGTACCACTCGGCATAATATTCACGCTGAGGCCGTTGAAGCACACCACCGTCGGTGCCTTGCAATCCCTGATTTCAACCGGATATTCGCAGATGGTCTCGTTACCACAGCCGTCGGTTACGAACCACTTGATCTTGTGGTTACCATAAGGCAGTTGCGGTGTGACAAAGGTATTCTGAGCCTGCTGCGTGTTGAACTTCACATAAGCCGTCTTCTTGTTGCCTGTCACCACTTCCTGAATCGCGAAGCCCCACTTCTGGTTCGGCGCCACTGCGCGGTTGTCGAACTGACGCGATACAGGTGCTCCGTTCAGGTTGTTGTACTGAACATTGTTCCAGCCCAGTCCGCCCGGCTGACTGCCCAGCTGTGTACTGTTCACCACCGTTTCCATGGTACCGTCGCCGTCCAGATCGAGCAGCAGCTGGTATTCAAAGCTGATATTTGCACCGCTGCAGGCATCGGTAGCCGTCAGACTGATCCCGGATGGTGCCTCGCACAGGTCGTGGGAGGAGTTAGCCAGATCCCACCAGTACATTTCGTTCCACAGGCTGCCGTCATTATCCGTCTCGTCGCAGATCTTGCCAGCCGCGGTGGCATCGTCGCACGCTGCCACCGGGTCCTGAGAATCGGTGATCTTGATAATCTGCTTGTACGTGTAACAGTTGGCGTTGGCATCGAAGAATACCGAGTAATTCGTTGCCTGCGCATCGTTCGGATTTACCTTCACCACTGTTGACTTCCACGGATCACCTGCCGTCTGAATCGGCGATACAATCGGACCGGGCAGGTTGGTCGAGTGATTGGTGACTGCGTTCGGGTTCGGGTTCGGCACTGCCACACAGGATCCGTTCGGGTCGAATGTGCACCAGTTGATGATCCTCCAGTTGCGCTCTATCTTGAAGCAGGCATCCGGCACCACCGTAAATATCATGTCTTCGAAAGTTACACCGAGCAGCTCGCAGTCTTCGCCATAGAACGTTGGTTCATCATAAATACCCGTTCCGTCGCAGAACGTGATGATCTTGTCGTCGGGGAAGCGCACATAGTAATCCTGCAGGTAGTTCACCACGATACGCTGGGTGCACTGGGTGGAGTTGCCCCCGCAGTCGAACGCACGGAAAGTACGCACAATCGTACCCTTGTTGCAGGCTGTATCGAACTGGGCATAACCGTTTGTGACCTTGATGGTATCCACGCAGCAGTTGTCAACGCTGGTAGCGAACCCGTAGTTACCCAGCGATGGATCGAACTGTTCGCAGGTGACCGTCACGTTGGCAGGGGCAGAGCAGGTGGGTTTGGTTTTGTCTTCCACCAGCAGCTGTACCATGCAATCGTTGTAATGTCCCTCAAAGGTGTCAATAGCCACCGTTCCGTTGGACAGCGTGATGTCGTAAACGCGCAATACCACCACAATAGTATCCCCGATATCGCTGCAGCATACCTTCACCTGATCATCAAATTCCGTGTTGTCGTCGCAGGCGTTGGCCTCCATTCGACGGATTTTGAATGAAAGGGTGGATGCGCAGTTGTCGTAGGAACCGTCGTTCAGCGTTGCCGCGTCAATATACGCCTCGCCCCCTCCGGTGATTCCCACCTGCGTGAACTGGTCACAGGCAGCCACAGGCGGTACCAGATCGGCCACCGTCAACTTGAAATTGCAGGCGGAGGTATTGCCGCACTCATCCTCTGCCGTGTATTGAACAGTATAGGTACTGTTGTTGGGCAGGCAGTTTGTGTAAGGGAACACGGCCAGTGTATCAGCGTTCCAGTAGTTGTTACCCGGGAAGTCAGACAACTGACCCGGAACCGTGAACGTGACGATATTGGAAGTATTAAAATCAATACCCGTCACTTTGGCCTCCAGGTTTACAATATCGGAACAACCCTCCGTCAGCACCATTTCGGGCAGGGCAGCCGTGGCGCAGCAGTTCGTCGGATCCACCGATACCGTGATATCGCCCGGACAAGCAAACTTCGGACCGCCAGCATCTTCCACCAGAATACGCTGAAGGTGAGATATGGCATTGCCAGCACCCGTGGGTACGCAAGTGTTACTGATAATCCAGGTCCGGTAAATTTCGTAACTTCCCTTGCAGATTTCCAGACGGACATCCGTGTAGCCGATGGAAGCGGAGCAGTAGCCCCCCTGCCCTATCGGCGCCCCGTTGATCGAGGGCTGGCCGGTTACAGTCGGTGCCGTGGCTCCCGGATTCAGGTAGGCACTCTCGCAATTCACCGTAATATCGGCCGGCAGATCCACCTCTGCCAGACTGAACGGTATCATCGTGATGGTCTGCGAACAGCTGCTCTGGTTGTTCCAGGCATCTGTCACCACAAAGGTGCGTTCTATCACCCTGCGCGGCGTGTGGCAGGGGTCGAAGTCTGTCACCACATTGTCCACCTGCACAGAAGTGGGTGTACAATCATGTATCAGTACGTTACCCGTGTTCTGGATATCCGTGGATTCGCTGCAAGCTACCGTGATGTCGGCCGGACAAGTCAGTATTGGCGCAAGGTTGTCTTCCAGGCGGATTTTACCCCAGGTTTTGTTGCACGATACGATGTGTTCTATCTCCACCACAATAGTCTGGCCGATGTAAGCGGCAGTCAGCGGGTTGGGGATTTCCACACCCGTATTCTGATTCTTCAGCTTCACCTTGTAGTAACCACCCAGCGGGTAGGTATCCTCCAGGCAATTGTCAGCCTC
>JBEGNB010000047.1:0-4258 GCA_041182785.1 Bacteroidota bacterium | reverse complement strand
GTCTTTCCATAGAATTGCCGGATTATCGGTATCGAGGCCCATTTTCTGTGCAACAAGTGGTAATAAATTGTAGCGACTCACGTCGCCCAGGTTTCGGCTTCCCACTTCCGTACCCATATACCAGCCATTAAACGGTGCCGCCGTGTACAGTATCCCACCTATTTCCAGCGTCATACTGCTGATAACAGGTACGGCGTGCCATTTCAGGCCGAGATCGGCCCACCAGTCATAAAACGGATGCTCAAGTGGCACCTCCATCACCAGTTCTGCGGGGATTTCAGCCCAGACAGGCTCGCGACCGGGCCACTGCCAGACCCACGGGAGCAGATCAAAGCGGGATTTTTCCGGTTTCGACCAGCCCAATTCCATACAGAGACGGGTAAAATTCACCTGAGACGGATCACCGGTTACACTGCCCGATTCATCTGCATATCCTGCATAACGAATCAGTTGATCGTTCAGGATTCGCGGAGCAGCGCCACCGGGTTCTGCGGCCCTGAAAATAGTGATAGTCGAGCGAATTTCTCCGCCATTGGTGGCAAATTCAAGATGCCGGCAGAGTGCCTTGAAAATCTCCTCATCGGTGTCAGCCTCCCGCGCATCCAGAATCTTGAGCGTTTTCCAGTAGAGCCGCCCGATACACCGGTTACTGTTCCTCCAGGCCACACGGGCACCATGTTCCAGTTCCGCGCGCGTGTGAACGTAGGTTCCTGTTTCGCTGATTTGCCTGATGACTTCCACCATCCGGCTTTCAAACTGATCGGAAATACCCAGTTCAGCGTAGGCAGACCGAATGAACTCCTCCGCTGCTTCCGGCAGAGGTAGTCGGGAGATTTCTGTTATGTTCATAAATTGAATTGAGTAATTCCAAGTAACAAATTTAGGATTATTAATGTTTTCTATACGAGATTATCACACTTATCTGCCATTACCTCGTTAATCAGCGTAGAAATTTCCCATCTCTTCTTACTTTCGCGCCGCGTTAACAAATAAAACTATGAAAAAAGAAACCACGCTCAAAGAAGAAGCCCTGTACTACCACGCAAAGGGGCGACCCGGGAAGATTGAAGTGATTCCATCCAAGGAGACAGCCAATCAGCGGGATCTTTCGCTGGCCTATTCACCCGGTGTGGCAGAGCCTTGTCTCGCCATCGCTGAAAATCCGGAAGACGTCTATAAATACACCGCCAAGGGCAATCTGGTGGCTGTTATTTCCAATGGCACCGCCGTACTCGGTCTTGGCGACATAGGTGCCGCTGCGGGAAAACCCGTCATGGAAGGGAAGGGCCTTCTTTTCAAGATTTACGCCGATATTGATTGCTTCGATCTCGAACTCGACACTAAAAATGTGGATGAGTTTGTGCGTACCGTCAAGATTCTGGAACCAACCTTCGGCGGGGTGAATCTGGAAGATATTTCGGCTCCGGAATGTTTCGAAATTGAGGAGCGCCTGAAAAAGGAACTCAATATTCCGGTCATGCACGACGACCAGCACGGCACGGCCATTATCAGTGCTGCCGCTCTGCTGAATGCACTCGAACTGGTAGGAAAAGATATTTCAAAGGTCAGGATTGTGGTGAATGGCGCGGGGGCGTCGGCTATTTCCTGTACGCGTCTGTACTGTGCATTGGGTGCCCTGAAGGCGAACGTGTTCATGTTTGACAGCAAGGGTTTGCTACACCCTTCCCGTACTAACCTGGACGGCAAGAAGAGCGAGTTTGTGAACGACAATATGCCTGCAGACACATCGCTCGCCGATGCGCTCGTTGGCGCCGATGTTTTTGTGGGCCTCTCCAAGGGAAATATTCTGAATCAGGATATGGTCAGATCCATGGCCCCCAACTGTATCGTTTTCGCCATGGCCAATCCGACACCTGAAATCAGTTACGAGGAGGCTACTGCCGCTCGTCCAGATATTATCATGGCTACAGGACGCTCCGACTATCCCAATCAGGTAAATAACGTACTCGGTTTCCCCTATATTTTCAGGGGCGCGCTCGACGTGCGTGCACGAGCGATCAACGAGGAAATGAAACTGGCTGCCGTACGCGCACTCGCTGAGCTCGCCAAAAAACCGGTACCTGACATCGTCAACCTGGCTTACGAGAACTCTAACCTGCACTTCGGCCCGGATTACATCATTCCCAAACCCGTTGACCCGCGCCTCCTGGCTACAGTAGCCCCGGCCGTTGCAAGGGCGGCTATGGAATCAGGTGTCGCACAACAGGAAATTACAGACTGGGAGGGCTATGCCATTCATCTTACCAAGCGACTGGGTATTGACAACAACCTGACCCGGGCTATCCAGACGAAAGCCAAGCAAAATCCGAAAAGGGTGGTGTTTACAGACGCTGAAAATGCTACCGTGCTGAAAGCTGTACGGGTGGTAGTCGAGGAAAATATCGCAAAACCCATACTGCTCGGTAACGTGGAGAAAGTGCGCGCACTGATGGCAGAAAATCGGATTGAACTGGATGATGTACTTATCATTGATCCGAAAAACCCGGTAACTGCTGAAGAAACCGAGCGCATGGATCGTTATGCCGCTCATCTGTACGAAAAAAGACAGCGCAAAGGCTTTATTCTGGCTGATGCCCGCCAGAAAATCAAGCACCGCAATTATTTTGGTGTAATGATGGTGGAAACCGGCGATGCCGATGCCATGATCAGCGGACTTTCCAGAAACTATCCGGATACTATCAGGCCTGCACTGCAGGTAATCGGTCCGAAACCCGGTATCAGAAAGGTGGCAGGCATGTATATTCTCATGACCAAACTCGGTCCGCTCTTTCTGGCAGACACGACCGTCAATCTCGATCCTACCGCCGAGGAAATCGTGGAAATTGCTGAACTGACGGCCAAGCAGGTCGAGAAATTCAATATCAAGCCCAGAATTGCCATGCTGACCTACTCCAACTTTGGTTCTGTGGCCGACGGAGCGGCAGCTGTAAAAATGCGCTCCGCCACCACCATAATGCAGGAAAAACACCCGGAAATGGTTGTTGAGGGCGAAATGCAGGCTCACCTGGCATTCGATACTGAACTCATGCGCCAGAATTACCCGTTCAGCAAACTGGTGGACGGTCCAGCCAATACTCTCATTTTCCCCAACCTTTCATCTTCAAATATCGCCTACAACCTCATCCGGTCTATAGCCGGTGTGGAACTTATCGGTCCGATTATCATGGGACTGAAAAAGCCTGTTCACGTACTTCAGCTCGGCTCTTCCGTGCGTGAAATAGTGGATATGGTGGCTATTGCTGTAGTGGATGCACAGGTGAAGTAAACCTGTCTATTACTACGCTGCCTAATATTGCCGCGTATTCCGGATAAACCGTAGTACGCGGCATTTTTTTCACTTGTTTGACTGACTTATCCCAAAAAATATCCAGGATGTCATCAGTATCAGAGAAATTAATCTATCCCTTTTCTTCTTTGAAAAGGCAAGTGCTATGGCACAAAAAAGTATTATTGGGACAACAATCAACAACAACATCCAGGAAATAAGGCCAGTACCAAGTTTAGCAAATGCTATTATTCCCAGAACTGAAACAAATACTGCACCGTACATGAGTGCACTTTCCCCACTGTTTTCAGAATTGACAGCTCCATGAGCACTATCTGGCTTTCCTGTCGAATCCTGTACATGCTCGTACTTTGGTGTGATAATACTGTCCCGAGCGATACTCACAGAACCAGGATTACAAAATGAAGTCGCAGTCGCAGCTCCCGATGAAACAGGATAGCAGAAAACAACGCAGACAAAAAGTACTTTTGCGGCAACAATCAATGAATGTCTCATAGTTTTTTCTGCAAGGTTACAGGTAATATGCCCTTCAAAACGGGTGTTTTATCACTAATGGCAGTGATTTTCGTTTTGATGCTTCACTCCTGCCGTAGCGATTCTCCCTCCGCCGTGGAGCCGAGAACCTCGTTCAGGTACAATCAGCACAACCCGGTCACCTCGCTGGATCCCGCGTTTGCACGCACGCAGAACAATATCTGGGCAGTTGATTGCCTGTTCAACAGCCTTGTTCAGCTCGACGACAGTCTGAGGGTCAAGCCGTGTCTGGCAAGCAGCTGGGAAATTTCTTCGGACGGACTGACATATCGTTTTCTGCTCAGAAAGGATGTTTTTTTTCACGACGACGCCTCGTTCCCGGGTGGGAAAGGTCGCAGGATGGTTGCTTCAGATGTAGTTTACAGTTTCCAGCGACTCCTCGACGATGTATGGCCCAAGCCGGGTTCCTGGATTTTC
>JBEGNB010000046.1:0-8715 GCA_041182785.1 Bacteroidota bacterium | reverse complement strand
AGAGGAAGTTCTATGTCAACTTCAGGGTTCACAGCAGTTCCCAGTTTCAGGCTGCCGACCTCACCTGCAAGGGGCGCTCGGCACTCGGCACCGAGTTCAGAATCGGCCATGTATATCAGTCCAATGACGGTGGGCAACGATCGAATTTCATAGGAGTCATAGCCTCTGAAGACAGTACAACAGTCATTTTTTCCGAGTATGATCCGACTGTCAGGTTTCAGATAAATGGTGTACCCACTGCTGTGACCGGCAATCCGACCTTTATACTGATGGCCGGCGAGTCAGTGGTAATCAGTCAGTACCTGACCGGCACCGGAAATGCCAACGGCCTGATTGGATCAAGGGTAAGTGCCAGCAAACCGGTTGCCGTAAACTGCGGCTCCTGGACGGGCTCTCCGGTTGATAACTCCAATGATGTAGGGCTCGACCAGATTGCCCCGTTCGACAAGGTAGGTCAGGAGTATATTCTGTGCAAGGGTAATGGTTCTGCCGACCTGGAAACACCTCTTGTCATAGCTCATGTAAACAATACAGCTGTTTATCTCAACGGGGAGCCCTCTCCGACAGTTGTACTGAATGCGGGACAGTACCTGCGAATCCCGACCAGCCGCTACTCCGGCGCAGGGAATATGTACATCTTCTGTTCCGAACCGGCATTTGTTTATCAGATTATAGGCGGGGTTCCGGATGGCGATGATGCGAAAAGAACGGCCGGACTTATTTTCGTGCCGCCGGTATCCTGTGCGATCCCCAATTCCGTCAACAATATTTATCTGCCCAACCAGATTGGCGGTGTTACCTACGATGGTGGGTTGATGATTGTAGCCATGAAAGACTCTGTGGTGGAGGTACGTGTAAATGGTACGCTGGTGGTGCTCGGCAATGGAAGCCCGGTACCCGGTAATCCCGATTTTGTTACCTACCGCCGGCTCGACCTGTTCGATGCTGCCAATCCGCCCAATACCGCCAGTGTAGTGGCCGATGGCGCCGTACAGGTGGCCTTGTTCGGCCGGAATGGTGCAGCGGGTTTTGGCGCATTTTACTCCGGTTTCAGTAAAACCAGCGAGGCGGAGGTAGTGTTAAGTCTGATTGGAGACGGTGTTTGTCCGGATACACTGGTGGCTTCGGGAAAGTTTGACGGAGTACAGTGGTATTACGCTGATTCCCTGCTTTTCTACGGCCCCGATACGTTCTTTGTAGCTTATGCTCCTGGCAAATATACGGCCAGGGGATATCTGGGCGTTTGCCGCCGCACCGATTTCTCGGAAGACACACTGTCGGCATTTTTCAACTCCCCCGTATTCCCTTACGATATTACGGATCCGTCTTGCTTCGGTGCCGCCAATGGCAATATTCTGTTTGGGCAGCCTTCGGGCGGACTGGCACCCTACCAGTATTCCATCAATAAAGGCGGGAGCTTTTCAACAAAGCCGCTGTTTACCGGACTCAGGTCGGGCGCCTATAATCTGGTAGCCAGGGATTCTACCGGTTGCTACAACCGGCCACTCGAGATATATATTGGACAGCCCGACAGTATTTCGGTACAACTGGAAATCGTCAGGATTGAAGAACCAGTGAAGTCCGGCGACCGGGTATTATTGCAGGGTACGCCCAGTCGCGATGTGGTTTATGCGTACTGGTCGCCCGACGATGCCGGGATTGCCAATTTTCTGAGCTTTACAGCTCTCCCGACAGAAACTACCGTTTACACCCTTACCGTCGAGGACTCGGCCGGATGCAGGGCATCCGATCAGGTACGCATCATACTGGAGCCCAATGTATATGTACCCAATGTTTTCAAGCCCGATGCAAACAACCTGAATGACAGATTCATGCTGTTCAGCAAAGAAAACGTACCGGTCAACTGGCTTCGCATATATGATCGCTGGGGCAGTCTGGTATTTGAGAATACCGGTTTCACCACTAACGACCGACTGGCGGGCTGGGATGGAACGTCCAGAGGTGAATCTCTGGGCCCTGCCGTATTTGTATTTATGGCAGAACTGGAATATGAGCCGGGAAGAAAAATAATACTGAGTGGAGATGTCACACTCGTGCGCTGATCGGTTAATAGTCTGCTTTTGTCTGTTTTTATACCCGGAGAGTCAACCCTACCCGCTTTCATCCGTTTAGGTGTTTGAAGAAGTCTTCTCAGAAGCACCACTATTATGCGATTTATACTCAAAATGGCCTGGCGCGACAGTCGCCGGAACCGGTCCAGATTACTATTGTTCATTTCAGCCATCACCGTCGGGATAGCAGCACTCACTGCGGTGCGCTCTTTCTCGTTCAACCTGATGAATGATATAGACAGGGAGGCCAAAACACTTCTTGGAGCGGATCTGCTCCTCGACGCCAACCAGCCCGTATCCGATTCATTGCTGGCTCCCTTTGACTCAGCAGCATTGTCGAGGTCGGAGGTGCTGAATTTTGTGAGTATGGTGCGCTTTCCGCGCAATGGTGGCACAAGATTATCGCAAATACGCGCACTGAATGGCGATTATCCATACTACGGTATATGGAAAACCTTGCCGGATGATTCCTGGAAAACCTTCCGCGCGCGCAAGGCTGCACTGGTTGATCACGCCCTGATGCTCCAGTACGATATTCACCCGGGCGACAGTATTCAGGTGGGCAATGTGACATTTGTGATTGAAGGTGACTTGCTGTCTTCTCCGGGCAGAGCCGGGATTGCGGCCAGCATTGCTCCCGTGGTATTTATACCCGGTGCCTGGCTCGACTCAACCGGACTGGTACAGCGCGGCAGTCGGGTGGACTACCAGTATTACTATAAACTTCCGGAGGGAGTGTCGCCGAAGCAACTTACTGATCCGGTGGAAAAGCGCCTTGAGAAGGCCAACGTTGACTTTGACACCGTGGAAAGCAGAAAGCGGGGTATCGGAAATGCGTTCGGCAGTTTCGGCACATTCCTGAATCTGGTCGGTTTTATAGCACTGCTACTTGGCTGTATAGGGGTAGCCGGAGCGGTACACATATATATAAAGGACAAATTACCCACCGTAGCCATCCTGCGCTGCCTGGGAGCCAGCGGTAAAAAAGCGTTCTATGTTTATCTGGTTCAGGTGGCAGGTATCGGACTGGTTGGTGCGCTCACCGGCGCAGTTGCTGGTGCACTTATACAAAAACTGCTGCCCTGGCTGCTCAGAGACTTACTGCCCCTCGAAAATGTGAGTACAGACATTTCGCTGCTGGCGATCGGACAGGGTGTTGCCCTCGGAGTAGCCGTGGCCATCCTGTTTGCACTGCTGCCACTGGCCGGAATACTGAAGACATCGCCGCTCAGAACCCTCCGTGCCTCCTTTGAGCAAGAACAATCGGATCGCCTGCTCCGGTGGACGGTATATTTACTCATCCTGCTCGCCGTTTATGCGTTTACCTGGCAACTGATAGGAAACTGGCTGGAAGCACTTTACTTCATAGGCGGAATCGGGATAGCCTTTTTGATTTTGTGGGGGATAGCCTCCCTGTTGACCACCCTGCTCAGGCGTTTCTTTCCGAAAAAATGGAGCTACCCTGTTCGACAGGGAATTGCGAACCTGTTCAGACCGGAAAACCAGACTGTACTGCTTGTCGTTACTATCGGTTTGGGTACCATGCTTTTATCCACTTTATTCCTGATACAGAGTCTGATTCTGAAACAAGTGGAATTTTCGGGCAGTGGGAGTCAGCCCAATATGGTGCTTTTTGATATACAGTCTGCCGAAAGAGCTGAAGTAGCGGCACTGGTTCAGCAATCGGGTATGCCGCTGATGCAGCAGGTTCCCATTGTTACCACCCGGATTGAAACCGTTGACGGTTTGACCAAGGCCAGGTATGAAGCGGAACACCCGCAGGATACCACCAGCCGAAAACAGGGTCGCCGCCGCTTCGGACCGCCGCAGGACGAGGTGGAGCGCATACCGGGCTGGGTATGGGACCGTGAATACCGGGTTACCTTCAGAGATACCCTGATTGACACCGAATCTGTTGTGGAAGGTACCTGGACAGGAACCCACACACCGGGGAGCCCAATCAAGGTTTCCATTTCAGAGAGCCTGAAGCGATTTATGAAGGCTCGTATAGGTACCCGCGTGTCGTTCAATGTACAGGGAACCGTGATGGACTGCGAGGTGGCCAGCGTAAGAAAGGTGGACTTCAACCGGGTGCAGACCAATTTCATGGTTGTATTTCCCAAAGGCGTACTGGAACGCGCACCGCAATTTCATGTGATTGTGACAAAAGTGCAGGATCCTGCCCAGTCGGCCCGTTTCCAGAGCGAACTGGTGCGCCGGCACCCCGGTGTTTCGGCCATAGACCTGACACAGATACTCCGATCGGTGGATGAAATTCTGAGAAAAGTATCGTTTGTGATACGCTTCATGGCCCTTTTCAGCATCCTGACGGGTTTGCTGGTACTCATCTCCTCCATTTATCAGAGCAAGTACGCGCGCATACGCGAGAGCGTACTCCTGCGCACGCTCGGAGCCAGCAGAAAACAGATACTGCTTGTCAATGCTACAGAGTACTTCCTGCTCGGGGCGCTGTCGTGCTTTGCCGGCGTAGGGCTTTCCGTTGCCGGAGCCTGGGCGCTGGCGCGATTCTCCTTCCAGATACCTTTTGAAGTGAACTGGCTGCCGCTGGTATTCACCTTTGTTTCCATTACCACTCTGACTGTTCTGATCGGATTGTTTAACAGCCGGGAGGTAGTGAGCAAGCCACCGCTGGAAATTCTGAGGGAGTAACTTTACCTTCAACCAACCAGCACCTCTCCCGTCATCTCCACCGGCTTGTCAATTCCGAGCAGATAGAGTATAGTGGGAGCCACGTCAGCCAGGCGGCCGTTGCGAACGGATGCAGGCGGGTTGTTGCTCACCAGAATACAGGGCACCGGATTCTTGGTATGTGCCGTATTGGGCGTTCCATCCTCGTTGACCATGAAATCGGAGTTTCCGTGATCGGCAATGACCAGACAGGCGTAGCCCTTCTCCAGCGCGAGCGGAACGATGCGACTCAGGCAATTGTCAACTGTTTCGGCTGCTTTCATGGCAGCTTCAAACACACCTGTATGTCCCACCATATCGGTGTTGGCGAAGTTCAGACAGATAAAGTCGGGTGCATTATCCCTTATATCAGTCATAATTGACTCAGTGATACCCTCTGCGCTCATTTCGGGCTGAAGGTCGTAAGTAGCTACCTTGGGTGAGGGCACCATGAGGCGGCGCTCACCAACAAACGGGGCCTCGCGGCCGCCGGAGAAGAAGAAGGTGACGTGCGGGTATTTTTCCGTTTCTGCGATGCGCACCTGCGTCTTTCCGGCCTTTTCAATCACTTCACCGAGCGTCATGCTCACATCATCTTTCTCAAACATGACATGCACATCGCGATAAGTATCGTCGTAGCGTGTCATGGTAACATAGTATAGCTGAAGTGTGGACATACCGTGTTCGGGCATATCCTGCTGTGTCAGCACCTGTGTGATTTCCCTGCAACGGTCGGTGCGGAAATTGAAAGATACCACTACATCACCAGGCTGTATGGAACCCTCACTACCGGATAGTGCCGCACTGGTCATGGGTTTCAGGAACTCGTCGGTAACCCCGGCGTCGTAGTTTTGCCTGACAGCAGCGGGAAAATCGGAAACAGACTCCCCTGTCTTGCTGACAAGCAGGTCATAGGCCAGCTTGACCCTCTCCCAGCGTTTGTCGCGGTCCATGGCATAATAGCGGCCGATGACTGAAGCTATTCTTGCGTGTTTCCCGCTGATGTGCTGCTGCAGTTCTTCCAGAAATCCGGCACCACTTTTGGGGTCACAGTCGCGACCGTCGGTGAACGCATGTATATATGTACGCGTACATCCCTGTTCATCTGCGATATCACAGAGTGCCTTCAGGTGGTCAATGTGCGAGTGTACACCACCGTCACTGACCAGTCCCATGAAGTGCAGGTTTCTGTTGTTATCTCTGGCAAACCTGATTGCCTTGAGCAGCGTTTCATTTTCATGCAACTCGCGGGTACGAATAGCCTTGTTGATACGGGCCAGTTCCTGCCAGACCACCCTGCCTGCGCCTATATTGAGGTGCCCCACTTCAGAATTACCCATCTGACCTTCCGGCAGGCCGACATCCTCGCTGTGCGTTATCAGCGTACTGTGCGGATACTTTGCCATCAGGCTGTCGAAATAAGGTGTATTGGCCTGAGAAATGGCATCAGATGCCGGTTTCGGGCCCAGTCCCCAGCCGTCGAGGATAATCAGAAATGCTTTGGTGTCTGCAGACATTGTTCTTGTGTTTACTAACTGCGGCAAAGATAAAAAGACCCGTTATTCCTGCCTGATCATTTTCCTCGTTGCGGTTTGCTTTTCAGTTTTGAGCTGATAGAACAGCACACCCGGTTTCCCGGTCAGGTTTCCATCGAGCAGTACCGAGTTATAGCCTTTTGGATAAGAAGCCGTCTGGCTGAATATCATTCTTCCTGTCTGATCGTATACCTGCAGCGTTGCCGGTCCGGCCTCTGGCAGATTAAAACCGATAGAGGTTCTGCGCGAGAACGGATTCGGTACATTCTGGTACAACTCGAAACCAACCTCTGACACGGTTTTTTCATCAAAACGGAGCGCCATTTCCAGCGGGTTTCCGGCAACGTCGTAACCGATCGAGCGCGTGATACGATTCGACAATCTGAGCATTTCACTGAGTTTGCCCGTATTTCTGGCAGTGAAGGTCAGCGTAAACTCATCAGAACCATCAACAGAGGCAGTGACGGCATCGGAGAAAACACCAAAGTTGCTTTCCGTCACCCTGCCAGATGGCGGTATGGCAGTCAGATCCAGTCCCGAAAGATTCATCGTGAACTGATAACCGTCAGAGGGGGTATCAGTCTTGAAGGTTACATTGAATACTTCTCCGGGCTGTACCTCCCTGTCTTCCACGTCCAGAAACAGTGTCCCAAACGTGCGATCGTCAGGAGAAACTGCGTTACCGGGTTCGGTACTGGCATTTACGTCACCGATTTTGATACCCACGAAGTTGATATTGCGGTTAAATAGTGCACTGTCAACGAACACCCGCTCGTGGATAGAATCGAGGAACGGATTCAGCGGATTGGTGAACACCTGTTCTGCATCTACGAAACGCCAGGACGTATTATTGGGTATCGTCTGATATATACCGAGAATAAGTTTCCGGAATTCAACGATATCGAAAGTGGTGACCGAATTGGAGCGGTTGGCATCGGCTGCGATAAGCCTGTAGGGCGATCCCAGCGGCGCCACACCCAGAATATGCCTGGAAATAAGCACCAGGTCATACGTTGTGATACCATTCAGGTGATTGATATTCTTGGAAGGCGTGATCAGGAAGTCCGATCCACGTGGTATCTGATTGACAATCTCGTAATTACCAAGCGTGTCGGTCATATCAGAATAGTTGAACATACCGGTAACACCGTTGGAGCCTTCCGCCCTGACATTGACCACACCCACACCTCTGTCAATTTCAGTTTTAATCATGCCGGTGAGGTTAATATTGGGGCCGCCCGGACAAACATTATTGAAATCGCGTATCATCAGCTGGGTTTCGCAATTACTACTGTTACCTGACGGATCGAGTGCCCAGGCTTCAACACAGAAGACGCCCCTGTTTATGCAGCTGAATGTATCAGCACTTGCGGGCTGCCCCCACTGATTGATCGGGAATCCATTTCCGAATCCACAAAGTCTGAATGCCAACTCGAGATCGTCGAGGAGCGAGCAGTTATCGGAAGCACTAATCAGCAGACTGACGGCCTGTACGGATACCTCTCCGACCGAATTGAGTACGGCTACCACCGAATCACGGCAAACCAGTACCGGTGCTGCTCCGTCGCGTATTATGACCGGATAGTCGCATATGGTGTCATTACCGCATCCGTCGCGGATAATCCACCTGATCCGGTGATTACCATGAGGCAGCATGGGATCGGTGAACGTATTCTGGTCGGCCTGTGTATTGAATCTCACCCGGGCTGTGACCTGCTGTCCGTTCACCTCTTCCTGATAGGCAAATCCCCATTTCTGATTGGGTGCCACTGGCCGCTTGTCGAAGGTTCTGGGATCTCCCGGTCCCGTTCCGTTTCCATATAGCACGGTGTTCCATCCCAAACCTCCGGTGCCAAGTTCCTCACTGTCAACAAATGACTCCGTAGTTCCATCACCATCGAGATCGAGGAAGAGGATATATTTAATATCCAGATCGGCACCACTGCAACTGTCTGTTACAGAGATGGATATATCTGAAGGTGCTTCACACAGATCAGCCATTTGAGAATTGCTGTTCCACCAGTAGGGCTCATTCCACATCAGAGAGTCATTCTGCGACATGTCCCTGATGGTATCCGACGCTGGATATACTGGTAAAGGTGCCTGATTATCAGAGACTTTAATGGTTTGTGTGTAAGTATAGCAGTTGGCACTGGTACTGTAGAACACAGAAAAGTTGGTGGGTTGCGGAGAGTTGGTCGTTATTTTCAGGATGGTTGACTTCCAGGGATCTCCCTGCGTCTGTACCGGAGAAACAATCGGCCCAAGCAGGTTCAACGGATGATTGATGACAGCCTCCGGCGTTGGATTCGGAACATTGATACAGGTGATTGTCGAATCATACGTACATCCGTTCAGAATTGTCCAGCGACGGTTAATGCGATAGCAGGCATCGGGCACCTGATTGGAAATTTCATCTT